>CAZEKO010000198.1:0-4199 GCA_964512775.1 uncultured Bacteroides sp.
CTGACATTATTGGTTTTGAATATCTTTATGATACTGACACCGGATTTGGAACAGGTACATGGGTCGATGCAACCACCGCTGGTGATTCAGCATTTGTCAATATAGCATTCCCCACGACCAGTTTATCCCAGGGATATCATCTGCTGCTGGTCAGAGCTAAGGATGCACAGGGTAAATGGGGACTTACACAGACACGTAAATTTTATATCTATGATGATACTTATAAATCACTGATTAAAGAATCTCCGAAAATTCTGGCAGCAGAGTATTTCTTTGACCAGGATACACTTCTCCCCGGAGAGGGTACTCCGCTGAATATTTCTGCCGGTGACAATGTCGAATGGGAAGGCCAGATCAGTGTTGCCGGTCTTGATGCAGGTGAACATGTACTATTTATCCGTGTCAAGGATTCTGCAGGCGTATGGAGCCAGGCCTATCCGAAATTATTCAATGTAGTGAACCTGGCATCTGAGACCAACTCTCCGATCTGTGCGGGTTCTTCCGATGGTGAAGCAACTGTAACACTAAATGGAGGAGTTCCTCCTTTTACCTATTTGTGGAACGATCCATTGCAACAAATAACCCAGACTGCCACAGGACTCAAAGCAGGAACATATACAGTTACTGTTACTGACAAGGAAGGAGCAGTCGTAAAAGAATCGGTTACAATTACAGAATTTGATACTATCCAGATAGACATCACTACCTCTGATACCGAATGCAATGAAGCAAATGGTAGTGCCACTGCAACTGCAACCGGCGATAATCCACCATACAAGTATCTCTGGTCAAGTGGTTCTGAGGAAGAATCAGCCACAGATCTGAGATCAGGTGTGTATCTTGTTACTGTTACGGACAATGCCGGATGTACTAATACAGCCGTTGCTACAATTAATGATATTGGAGGACCGGTAATAAGTGTGAATGCAATCCAGAACCTGGAATGTGCGGGGGATGCAGACGGGATCATCGACATTAATGTTACCGGAGGAACGCCTACTTACACATACGACTGGTCGAATGGTGAAAGTACCCAGGATATTTTAAACCTTAAGGCTGGAAATTATGAGGTTATCGTCATGGATGCTGATAGTTGCATGGCTGCCAAATCCCTTCGTGTGGAACAGCCTGCTCCGCTGACTTTTTCTCAGGAAGTCACTCCGGCTGATTGTGGATTAACCAACGGAAGTGCAACCATCACCGTAACAGGTGGAATCCTTCCTTATGCTTATACATGGGAAGGTTTAACGGCTCCACATAATGCTACCAGAAATAATCTTGGTGCAGGTGTTTATACCTTAAATGTTACGGATAAAAACAACTGCTCAGCATCCGCGAAGGTTGCGATAAGTGAGAAAGGAGCGCCAACTGTTAACATCATCTCAGTATCAAAAAGTTCATGCGGAAAACAGGATGGTCAAATTCTGATCAGTGTAGCGGGTGGTACAGGTTCTTATACTTATAACTGGAAAAAAGATGCAATTACTATCAGTACATCAAAAGACCTTACCGGAGTTGGTCCCGCAGATTATAATGTCGCTGTATCAGATGGCAGTGGATGCAAAACATTTGCGACTGCCACTATCCCGGCTGTGTTACCTCCCACACCTCAGATCTGCCTGGTAACAGTTGATTCCATAACCGGGAAAAACGTGATCGCATGGAATAAAACTGCCGGGGCTGGCATTGTTTCCTATAACATATACCGGGAAACTACTTCTTCAGGTATATTTGATCTTATTATTTCAGTTCCTTACAGCAATATTAGTTCATATACTGATGATTATGCAAATCCAATGAATCGTTCCTGGAGATATAAAATATCCGCTGTTGACGGTTGCGCCATTGAATCAAGACTTAGTTCACCGCATAAAACCATGCATCTGACTATTAATCTTGGTATCCTGAATTCGATTAACCTGCTGTGGAACCATTACGAAGGTTTTGTACCTTTAAATAATTCATATAATATATGGAGGTACAGTAACGGGAATTCAGAAATTATTGATGTAGTTCCAAACAACCTGAATTCCTATACGGATTTAACTCCTCCTGACGGAGATGCATTTTATGTTGTAGAAGCAGTCCACCCGACGGGATGTACACCACTGAAAGCAGGTACCCTGAATTCATCCAGGTCAAACCGGCAGAATAAGTTAAAGACCGGTATTGAGGACGAGATCACTAAGTTGTATAATCTTAATATTTATCCGAATCCGGGAGAAGGATTATTTAATGTTTCACTTGATCTTCCTGCAAAAGGAGAAGTGGAGGTAAAGATCTTTGACCTTACTGGTAAAATTGTTTATGTTAACAAAATACCTGGTGAGAAAAATACTCTGAATTTCCAGATTGATCTTTCAGGGTATGCTCAGGGGATATATCAGCTTCACCTGAAAACTGATAAAAGGATATTCAATAAACCGCTTATCATTGAATGATGATCCATAAAAAGAAGCCGTCCCGAAATAAATTCGGGACGGCTTCTTTTTTAATTTATTAAATCCTTACACCTATTACAATTACATCATCTATTTGACTTGACCCGCCTGTTTTCATCCAGTCATAAAGTACATTCAGGAGGATTTCTTTTTGTTCTTTCATTGGTTTTTGAGCGATCTGAAGAAGTAAATCTTTCAATCTTTTAGCCATAAATTTTTTATTTTTTGGACCTCCAAACTGGTCCTGGTATCCATCTGAATAAGTGTAGAACACATCTCCTTTAACAATGTCTAAAACATTATTCTGAAAAGGATAATTGGCCATGTCACCTATTCCGATTGGCATCCTGTCGGCTTTAATGGTGAACACTGTTTCATTTCTTATTAGAATGAGCGGATTATATGCACCTGCAAATTCGAGTTTCCTTTTTTCCCAGTCAATAATATGCATAGCAATATCCATACCTTCTTTTTGTTCTCCTATTTGACCTTTTTGCCTGAGTGCTGTAATAACCTGTTCACGTAGCTCATTAAGTATCTGGTCTGCAGAAAAATCTTCTTTTTCCCTTATTATATTATTCAGAAAAGCGACGCCCAGCATACTCATAAAAGCTCCTGGAACACCATGCCCTGTGCAATCAGCTGCTACCGTTATTGTTTTCCCGTTCTTTTGTCCCAACCAGTAAAAATCCCCGCTTACAATATCCCGTGGGAGGAATAGAATAAATCCATCAAGATTTAATTTGCCTATATCCTCTTCGGGAGGCAACAGGGCTGTCTGTATTTTTTTTGCATACTGAATGCTGTCAAGGATATCATTATTTTTTTGTTCGATCTCCTCTTTTTGTACTTGTATCTCCTCTTTCTGCCTCACAACTTCGGCTGTCCTTTCACGAATAATTTGACGTAAACGCCTTGTATATAACTTGACAATTGCATATACGATTCCTATAGCAAAAATAAAATACAGGATAAAAGCCCACCATTTCCGGAACCAGGGAGGAAGTATTGTAAACTCATATGTGGCTTCTGTGCTCTCATTATCATAAACATTCTTTGCTTTCACGCGGAAAATATACGCTCCCTCATATAGATTAGTATATTCCTTTTTTGTCTCAGTGGTCCATTCGCTCCATTTGTTGTCATTGCCCTCAAGGAAATAACTGAACCTCAGAAATGCTTCATCTTCTCCTGATTGGGCCGAATAATTGAAAATTACTGAGTTTTTTGAATAGGGAAGAATTGGTTTTAGGTTTTCAGATTGATTTAGGACACTCAAATCGCTTTCATCAAAAAAAGTTCCTTCAAAAATTGGCTCTCCGTCACTCTGGGTGACATTCCTGATAAAAGAATTATATGCAATAGAGTAGTCTTTCTTCACTTTCATGTCGTAACGGTAAAGTCCTTCTGCACCTCCAAGCCAGATAACCTGCTCCCTGTCAATAAATATATCATGTATAAGTCCTTCTGAAATTTTTGAAAATGGTGAATATATCCATTCATAACTTTTATCCGGGAGAGGTTTAAGGTATCCAACCTGGTAGGGTTTTTCACCACCTGGACTTGCAGTTACCATCCAGATGAAAGATTTGTCTTCCGTATTAATTCTGTGAATATAATGTGATCCATCTGAAAACTGTTTTCCATATGAAGAATCCGGTACAAATCTGTTATCAATTACATTGAATTTATAAAGTCCTTTGTTAGTAGCTAATATCGGTAATCCTGTCGTTTGAGTAATAAGGAAGGGCCCCTCGG
>CAZEKO010000199.1:0-2404 GCA_964512775.1 uncultured Bacteroides sp.
ACAGAAGAAACTGGTTAATAAAAACTGGAATGGCTGGCACTGGATTATTGTTCATTAAGTATCTGGGAACGGCTGATTGTTTCGGGTATATGCCTGTCAGAGATTTCGTAAAAGCCGATTTTGGCCCTGATTTTAAATGGGGAGTGGCTGCTTCTTCATTTCAGACGGAAGGTGCCTGGAATCTGGATGGGAAAAGCGAATCTAATTGGGACTATTTTTCACGCATTCCTGGTAAAATAGAAAACGGAGAAAATGCTGATGTTGCAGCTGATTTTTATCACAGGTATTCAGAAGACATAGACCTCATCAAAGCCATGAATTTCAAGATATTCAGGTTTTCTGTTTCATGGCCGCGCATTCTTCCGGCAGGAATCGGAGCTGTAAATAGTAAAGGCCTGGATTTTTATCATAAGGTGATCGACAAATGCTTATCGGTCGGCCTTGAACCGTGGATAACCATTTATCACTGGGATATGCCACAGGTTTTGGAAGCTCAGGGGGGTTGGGCCAATCGTAAAATAATTGATTGGTTTTCAGAATATGTTGATGTTTTAACAAGAGAATATGGCAGAAAGGTAAAAAACTGGATTGTGATGAATGAACAGCTTGCTTTTACCGGAAATGGTTACATGAATGGTGTTTTTGCACCTGGTAAAAAAAGCATAAACGCATTTATGAAATCGGTTCACTATGCCGTGCTCTGTAATGCTGAAGGAGGACGAATCATCCGGAAAAATGTTCCCGGAGCATATATTGGAACTACTCTGGCAAACACTTATGTGGAACCCATTAATCAGAAAGAAAAGAACATTGAAGCCGCTGCCCGGATGGATGCAATAATGAATCGTCTTTTTATCGAACCTTGTCTTGGATTGGGATACCCTGAGGATACAGTACCCATGCTAAAGAAATTAAGGTCACTTTACGAAGATGGCGATGAAATGAAGATGGTATTCGATTTCGATTTTATTGGCGTACAGTATTATTACAGAACAATCGCTAAAAAATCGATAATGCCAGGAATGAGGGCTAAAGAGGTAATGGCTTCGGAACGGGGTGTCCCTGCAAATGTAATGGGAGGCGAAATATATCCTGAAGGATTGTATTATATTCTCAAAAAATTCAGCCAGTACAAAGGAATCAGAAATTTAATTGTAACAGAGAATGGTACTTGTGTTCATGATAAACTTGAAAACGGACAAATTCATGATAAGGATAGAATAGACTATTTTAAAAATCACCTCTCTGCTGTGTTAAAAGCTAAAAGGGAAGGAGTAAATGTAAATGGCTATTTTGTATGGTCACCGACTGATAACTTTGAGTGGGATAAAGGCTACAACCCTCGTTTTGGATTGGTTTACGTAGACTTCAAGACATTGGAACGGTATATTAAAGATTCCGGCTTTTGGTTTATGGAGTTTTTGAAATAGGAATGGCTTGAAAAGGTATAAACAGTGGTCATGTTCATGTTTATAAGATAAGTTTTATGACAGCCATTAAGTCTTAATTAATTTATCCAGGGTGGTTTTTGTTAAAATATTATATGTCGTGTCATGGACCTCTTTAAATACTTTCCTTATCTGACAAATTGCTTCATCCTTACAGAATTCACATGGCCGGTAAGATCTTTCTGATACACAGTACAATAAAGCTATTGTCCCCTCAAAATGATTAATAATATTGGCAAGGTTAACTTCTTCCGGTTTCCTTAATAAATAGTATCCACCTCCTTTACCAAGGTTACTTCCCAGAATACCTATTTTTTTTAATTCAAGCAGGATATTTTCAAGAAAACTTCGCGGTATTTTCTCTTCCTCAGCGATTTGGCGAATCAATATTGGACCATTGCCATATTCCTGTGCTAATTTGGCCAGAGCTACTATTGCATATCGGGTTTTCTTTGATAATATCATTGGACTACCTGGTTAAATTTTCCTTTAAGTTAAGTAATAATACCCATAAAATTTTAGTGTTTATACCATGTAAAACTAACAAAAGTAATTATATTTTTGTTCATATAATCGATAGACTTTATGAAATATATTCTTTCATTTCTTGTGTTCTTAATAACGGGTGAAACATTTTCACAATCAGTAAATGATTTACTCAATGTTCTTATTGAACAGAAAATGATTTTCTGATTAGTTATAAGCCAAATGCAGTTACAAAAGTTGACCTTGGGGTATCCTATATGTTACCGACAAAAAGCCTTGAAATTGTTAAAAAAAGTGGTAACAGCGTATATAACCTTTACTGGATGTACATCAGTCTGACATTCAAACCGCAGTTGCTGAGTCTAAATTTTATATAAAACAAAATATGATTCAAAAATCTGGTACACTTCTCTCATTTTTTCTGGTTTTGTTCTTCAGTATTGTGCAGAAACCTGTTATTGCTCAGGATA
>CAZEKO010000199.1:2504-4197 GCA_964512775.1 uncultured Bacteroides sp.
TTTTTTCTGGTTTTGTTCTTCAGTATTGTGCAGAAACCTGTTATTGCTCAGGATAATACCAAGGGGACAATCACTCTTTCAGGAGCATGGGCTCTTTATCCGATGGCTGTGCGATGGGCTGAGGAGTTCAGAAAAATTTATCCTAATGTAAAGATCGACCTGTCAGCAGGTGGAGCTGGAAAGGGTATAACAGATGCACTGAATGATATGGTTGACCTTGGGATGGTCTCCCGTGAGATTTATCCCGAAGAACTAAAAAAGGGTGCATATCCAATTGCTGTGACAAAAGATGCCGTAGTACCTGTGATAAGTGCTTCCAATCCTTCATTGGATATTATATTAAGTAAAGGTCTGAAGAAAGAGGCAGGCAATAATATTTGGATCACCGGAATGTATAAAACCTGGGCGCAGGCTTTTGGAATCAAAGGAACAACGCTTATGCACATTTATACACGATCCGACGCCTGCGGTGCTGCTGAAGTATGGGCTAAATATTTCAACAAGAAACAGGAAGATCTTCTGGGTAGCGGTGTTTATGGTGATCCCGGACTGGCTTTAGCAGTAAAAAGAGATCCGCTTGGTATCGGTTATAATAATATAGGTTATGCATATGACAGCAAAACTAAAAAACAATTAGCCGGCATCAGGGTTCTTCCGATTGATATAAACAATGACGGTAAGATAACACCTGATGAAGATTTTTATAATTCAATGGATGACTTGATCATAGCTATTGCAAATGGTAAATATCCATCACCCCCGGCACGTGAGCTCTATTTTGTTACAAATGGCAAACCACAGAAAGAAGTGGTGGTCAAATTTCTTCAATGGGTCTTATCGGATGGGCAAAAATATGTTAATGAATCAGGTTATATAACATTATCAAAAGAAAAAATTACATCAGAATTAAAAAAGATCCAATAAGAATTATGCGAAAGTTACGGTCTGCAAAAGATCAAACTGCCCGGCATTTTATGCTGGGCACTGCCATTTTTGTGATACTATTCCTTTTGGTCATTGGATTTAGTCTCTTCTTCAAGGCTTTACCGATAATGAAGGAGAAAAACCTGTGGTTATTGCTCTCCTCTGCAAACTGGAAACCTTTTAAAGGAGATTTTGGTTTTCTCCCATATATTATAAGCACACTTTACGTTTCGCTGATTGCTATCATTATTGCCCTTCCTTTTTCAATTCTTACAAGTATTTTTCTAAATTCTTATGCTTCAAAGAGCATACGTCGCTTCTTTGAACCGGTTGTTGACCTTCTTTCAGGGATACCACCTGTAATTTATGGAGTATGGGGTACATTAACGATTGTACCACTTATTTCCAGTAAGATTGCTCCAAAGTTTGTCGAATTTTCCACAGGTTATACTGTTCTTGCCGGAGGAATAGTTCTTGCTATTATGATCATCCCGCTGTTAATCAGTATTATGTTGGAAGTATTCCGTTCTATTCCCCGGGAAATGACCGATGCTTCTTTAAGCATGGGTGCAACAAAATGGCAAACAATCAAAAAAGTCATACTCAGAAAATCATTTCCCGGAATAGTAGCAGCAATTGTTCTTGCCTTGTCGAGAGCCTTTGGTGAAACCATGGCTGTCCTTATGGTTTGCGGAAACATAGCCCAGATACCGAAGTCATTTTTTGATGCCTGTTATCCTCTTCCGGCATTAATTGCAAATAACTATGG
>CAZEKO010000200.1:0-4188 GCA_964512775.1 uncultured Bacteroides sp.
CTTGGACTTGCCTTAGGTATCGCCGCTTCAATCATTATTATCCAGTACGTAAGCTTCGAGCTTAACTACGATCGCTTTCATGAAAATGCAGATAGGACTTTCAGGCTTACAATTAAATTTATAAAACAGGGTAGTTCTTTTACTAATTCAGCCGCCCTGGCAAATGGATATGGCCCTGAATTTAAAAGACAATTTCCTGAGATTGAAGATCAGATGAGGATATACAGACATACTGACAATTATACTATAACTACAGATCCCGATAATATTCAGACTAATAAATTTTCTGAATCCAGGGTTTATTATACGGATTCTTCTTTCTTTTATTTTTTTTCATTTCCTCTTATTAAAGGAAATACCGCAACTGTTCTTGCAGAAACAAACTCAGCAGTGATCTCTGAATTTATAGCAGAAAAGTATTACGGTAAAGATTGGCGTAAAATGCCTGATCTATTGGATAAATCTATCATCGTCGACAGCAAGGATGATCATGGAGCAATGCCTTTCAAAATAACCGGAGTTTTTGCTTCTATGCCTAATTCCCATTTTCAACCCGATATTCTTTTATCATATCGCACACTCATACAAAAGATTGATCCATTTTATAATGTCGATTTCAGACCATCCTGGTTTGTCTTTTACACTTATTTGCAGATACGTCCCAATAGCAGTACCACGGATGTTATTGAGAAGATACGGGAATATTTCAAACGTGAATGGGTACGTGCAGCAGAAAGTGGAGTAACATGGGATATTCAATTACAGCCCATGAAGGATATTTATTTTCATTCCCATTACCCGGATGAATTGCAAGCATCCGGTAATCCAAACCTTATTTATTTTTTGATTATTATTGCCGTCTTCATCCTGGTAATAGCCTGGTTTAATTATATCAATCTGGCCATAGTCCAGGCGATTAAAAAAACCCGTGATACAGGTATCCGGAAAACCATGGGGGCAAGCAGATCTCAGCTAATCTGGCAAAATCTTGTAGAATCCTTTCTAATGAACATTATCTGCATAATAATTGCCCTGGTAATCATTCAATGTTCAGGATCTATTTTCAGAGGCATAACTTCTAAAGCTTTTATTCCTGATAAATTCGGATTAATATTCTGGTTCAACGGACAACCCAGTGTTTTGTATTTCATATTGGTCATTACTGGTATCTTATTATTAAGCACAATCATATCCGGTTTATACCCGGCTATGTTCCTCTCCAGGTTTAAAACGGCATATATGCTGAAAGGCTGGGATACTTTAGCTAAACTACATAAACTCAATATACGGACAATCCTGGTGACTGTCCAGTTTATGATCGCGGCTATCATGATGATGGGAACTTTTGTAGTATATCAGCAATTAATATTTATGCTCAGGGAAAAACCTGGTTTTGACAATGAACAGGTATTAATTTTCAGGCTCCTTGGATTGAACAGGCCTGACAATCAAATAGCCAGTAATTCAATTTTTCTTAAAAGCGAGATCCAAAAACTACCATTGGTTGAAGATGTTACTACCTCCTCTTCAATACCCGGAAAAGCTATTAACTCAGAACATTTTATTTGGGGGGAGAATGAAATTCCTATCAAAACGAAAACAATACATGTGGATGATAATTTCTTTCATTTCTATAATCTTGAATTTCTGGCCGGGCGACAATTTCCCCCAAATGCAATCACCGACACAGCTATTACCCAGTATGTTGTAATAATCAATGAAGCCCTTATGCAAAAATTGGGTTATAAAAAACCGGAAGATGCCATAGGACAAAAGTTCTCATGGCCACCAAGGGAAATTTTGGGTGTGATAAAAAACTATCATCACGGTTCTTTTCATAATGATTACATCCCCATTGATTTTTCACCTGAAGGAGATGTGTGGTTTCACGGAAGATTGGGGTATCTGTTATTTCCCGATGCTTACACGATATTTTCTATTAAACTGAAGACATCCGGAGAAAATCATACTGAAATTTCCAATGCCATTCAAAAAATATCCAGCCTATTCAAGACAACATTCCCGGATATGCTAAGCGAATATTATTTCCTCGATGAGTTTTATAATCGTCAGTATGTCAAAGATGTCTCCTACAGCAAATTAATAACGATTTTTTCTTTATTGGCCATATTCATCTCATGCTTTGGATTGTTTGGTTTATCATTGTTTATGATCCGGCAACGAACTAAAGAGATTGGTATTCGAAAAGCACTTGGTGCTTCCACTGAAAGCCTGTTCAATCTGCTTTCAAAAAAATATCTGAGCCTGGTTCTGATTGCCAGTATCCTGTCAATCCCCATTGCCTGGTGGGGACTGAAACAGTGGCTTCAGCAATATGCATTCCGGATTGATCTTCAATGGTGGTATTTTGTCTTACCGATCTTGCTCACTCTGCTGATTGCATTGATATCAGTTGGCTACCAGACTATTAAAGCCACATTAGCTAATCCGGTTGAAGCGTTAAGATATGAATGATACCCAATTATTATAGACCTGTTATGAAAGAAATGCTTTCTGAAATACTCGAGATATCCGAAAGAGCCTGGTATTGTTATGAAAACAGCAGGAATATCAGTCTGCCTCCAGGCGTACCCTTTTTAGGCATGGGATCTTCTTATTTTGCGGCCCTGACATTAAAATATTGTGGAAAAGAGATTTATCCGGAAATTGCATCAGAATACTATAACTATACCTCACAAGGTAAAATAAATCCGATGGGAGTTCTTATTTCCCAGTCAGGAGAAAGTTCCGAAACGCTCTGGTGCAGGGAGCTTTTTCATAAAGTCATTGCCATAACAAATGAAGCTGAAAGTTCATTGGCCAGATCACCAAATATTAAAGAATTAATCCTGCTTAATGCAGGCAGGGAAGATTATTCTTCGACAAAAACTTACATTAATACCCTTGTCGTACTTTATAATGGATTTAAAGTTGATATCAGGAATGCCCTGGAAAATATAGATGCCAACCTTGAGATTTATCGTGAATGGGGAGAAAAAACCGCTATTGAACTTGGTGAATATATCGGGAAGGAAAAAATTAATGGGATCTCATTTATTGGAAGCGGGCCAAATATTGCGACTGCCTGTCAGGCAGCACTTACTTTTAGTGAAACAACAAAACTGTCAGCAGCAGGACTTCCACTTTCACAATACGATCATGGACCAAAAGAATCATCACCAGGAAGCATAGTATTTCTGCTACAGTCAGAGGGCACTTCATTTAAAAGAGCTAACCAGCTTACTGAAACATTATCATATGCCGGAGCACAGGTTATTCCTGTAGAGGAATTATCTCTTCCTGAAATTTTATCGCCGTTTACTACCATTGTCAGGATTAATTTTTTATCCTTCTATCTTGCTAAAGAACTTGGCATTAAACGTACTTTTGACGTTGGCAGGAAAATTACAAGGGTGGAATAAGCATCATTATATATTAATCCGAATTCGATTATATTTATTCCGTTGAATTTATAGTTAAATGTAATCTTTCAATTATGCCACGTTTTTGTAAAATTATTGCGCTGGTCAGTCTTTTTCTGATAACCCTTCAATCCGGGTATTCACAGAAAAAGCTTCTCACATATAAACAGGCATTTGAAAGGGGTGAACCGCGATTAATCCAATCTATCCCCTCACCTTTAGCATGGCTTAACGATAATTATTACCTGGTCCGGAAACGGTCAGATAACAAACCTGTCTTTATGAAAGTCAATGCTTTATCCGGGGAAGAGAGTCTGTATGTTGATTTCTCTCCATATAAAAAATATCTGCCTGAGGATTTTGATATGGCCGGAATACCATCGCATACAGCAGATTATACAAAATTCATTTTCTCAAAGGATGACGACCTGTATCTATTTAATTCGCTGAATAATGAGTTTAAACAACTTACTGATAATTCATCTAAAGAAAAAAATCCAACCTTTTCTCCTGATGAAAATAAAATTGCGTTCACACGTGATAACGACATTTATGTAATTGATCTCATCACCAGCACAGAAACAAGACTAACTTATGATGGAGATGAGTTAATTTATAATGGCTGGGCGTCGTGGGTGTACTATGAAGAAATACTGCGACGATCTTCACGGTATCGAGCATTCTGGTGGTCGCCAAACAGCAAAATGATCGCTTTTCTCAGGTTTGATGATTCACCGGTACCTGAGTTCCCTCTCTTCAGGGCTGA
>CAZEKO010000201.1:0-1416 GCA_964512775.1 uncultured Bacteroides sp.
TAATTTTAACAAATTACCAAATATACTCTTCCAGTTCAAACGAGAATTTAATTCTTTGACCGGAACGATCTATTAGGATTTTTATCTTTTTACCAGCTTTTGCCTGGAATAGTTTGTATATTTCATTAAGTGACAGATCGTTTGCATCTATACCATCTATGGAGATGATCAAATCATGTTTGCGTATTCCGGCTCTTTCCGCTGGAGAATTAGTATAAACCTGTGCGACCTGGAAGACGTTGATTCCAGGATACGGGCACAGGATCTCAATCCCACACCTGTTATAAGAAAAAGGCTCACTATATTTATTGTTTTTACTGAGAGTTATTAGTTCGTTGGGGTAATCAATAATAACATTGAATCGCCTCAGGACCTCAGCCCCAAGGCTTCCATTTCGTTTGTCAGATCCGATAGCATATTCAATTGATGTCGAATCCGGAATTGATACTAAGACATCTTCCAGTTCAAAACGATCAATAGATATCATGTCAAATCTGGAAAGATATCCATAAACATCTCCGCTTAAGCCGCTTCCCAGGAAAGATTTATTTACCCCGGAAGGAATATTAAAATCCGGTAAAGTACTCCTGTAAAGCCAGAGGGAATTGCTTGCACCTGTATCCAACATGACTTTTAGAGGGATAATTTTGCCGTCATAAAGCTTTAGGTTTATGTGTAAATAAGGTTTTTTGTCATGAATAATCAAGGGTAAACTAACATAATTTTTAGTGTTCCTTCTATACCTGAAGTATTCAGGATTATGGAAAATGATTTCTTCATCCTTATAATTTATTTGGGTAATAAATGAGTTAAATACACTGTAACTCAGGATACCATGAATCTTATAACCAAGTTTACCTGAAAGCTGAAAAATATTTTCAAGCAGTATAAAATAATCCTGATTAATTCCTTTTATTCCGGATACATTGATTTCATTACCGAAAGCATGAATGGCATCGAGGGGCGTTCCAGTCCCCAGTCCATGAAGTTGGATTTCACGTGCATAGTTAAGCTTAAGATTTGCACCAGTCGATAATTCACAGATTATAGATGTATTAATTCCTGTGTCAAGTATAAAATTAAGTGTGTCAGATCCATTAATTTGTATTGGAATAATTATTAAATTGTTGATGGATTTAAATGGCAACCTGAGACTGCGCTGGCGGGGATTGCTGAAATAAAGCTCTTTTGATTGCTCAACCTGACTTAATTCAGTGACCTGGGATGAAGAAGCTGTGAAAATAATAAGCAATGCAGATGCAAATAATAATGTCAGTTCGAACCTCAATGGATTATGCCTGCACATAAGTCTTTAAACTTTGTTATGGGAAACAACCAATTCAGATTGCAAAATAAATGAAAATGTCAAAATGACCTAATTTTATGAACAAGTCTGGCAATCTGACATAAGGAAAT
>CAZEKO010000201.1:1516-4182 GCA_964512775.1 uncultured Bacteroides sp.
ATGAACCTTAATAATTTTACAATAAAAGCTCAGGAAGCTATCCAGCATGCTTTTACTGTTGCGCAGGGTAATATGCATCAGGCAGTTGAAACCGGCCACCTGCTCAAGGGAGTCCTTTTTGTAGCTGAGAATGTGAGCTCATTTATTCTGAGAAAAATGGGTATTAATATCACTGTTTTTAACAGGGTGCTTGATAAGATAATTGATTCGTATCCGAAAGTATCAGGAGGAGAAACCTATCTTTCTTCTCAGGCAAGTCTTGCCCTGCAGAAAGCAACAAATTTATCCAAACAGCAGGGTGATCAGTTTGTTTCTGCCGAATTTTTATTATACGGTATCCTGACTACGGGAGATGATGTATCAAAAATGATGAAAGATCAGGGAATTACAGAGAAAGACCTTAAGAGTGCCATCAATGAATTGCGAAAAGGATCAAAAGCAGATAGCCAGACTGCCGAAGATACTTTCAACAGCCTGAATCGTTTTGCGATTAATCTTAATGAAATGGCCCTTAACGGGAAGCTCGATCCTGTAATCGGCAGGGAAGATGAAATCAGGCGTATCTTGCAGATCTTATCCAGGAGGACCAAGAATAATCCCATTTTAATTGGAGAGCCAGGTGTGGGTAAAACTGCCATTGCTGAAGGGCTTGCTCATAGGATTGTAAAAGGAGATGTTCCTGAAGACCTCAAGACGAAACTTGTTTATTCACTGGATATGGGCGCCTTGATAGCAGGGGCGAAATACAAAGGGGAATTTGAAGAACGATTAAAATCAGTTGTTAAAGAAGTTGTTGGATCAGATGGGGAAGTTATTTTGTTTATCGATGAAATCCATACACTGGTTGGTGCAGGAGCAGGTGAAGGTGCGATGGATGCAGCTAACATTCTCAAACCTGCACTGGCAAGAGGTGAATTAAGAGCGATAGGGGCGACAACATTAAACGAGTATCAGAAGTATTTTGAGAAAGATAAGGCACTCGAAAGAAGATTCCAGATTGTCATGGTGGATGAACCTGATGAAGTCAATTCTATTTCAATCCTGAGAGGGCTTAAGGAAAGATATGAGTCCCATCACAGGGTGAGAATAAAAGATGAAGCTATAATTGCAGCTGTGGAATTATCGAACAGATACATTACGGAACGATACCTTCCTGACAAAGCTATAGACCTGATAGATGAAGCCGCTGCCAGGCTCAGACTTGAAATGAATTCAGTACCTCAGGAAATAGATGAAATAGAAAGAAAAATCAAACAATTTGAAATCGAAAAGGAAGCTATTAAAAGAGATGGCAATCCGGATAAAGTTGAAGAAATAAGCGCCCAGATTAACGATATGATTGAAGAAAGGAATTCCCTTCGGGCAAAATGGGAATCTGAGAAAGTTATTATAAATAAAATTCAGCAGTCGAAGGAACAGATTGAAAATTTAAGGCTTGAGGCCGAACAGGCTGAAAGGGAAGGTAATTATGGCAGGGTAGCAGAGATCCGTTATGGGCAGATAAAGACCATTGAGTCAAATATTGAAAAGTCAAATGTGGAACTTCATGAAATTCAGAAAGATAATGCTTTAATCAAAGAGGAAGTTGATGCAGAAGATATAGCTGAAATTGTAAGCCGATGGACAGGGATCCCTGTAAGCAGAATGTTACAGAGTGAAAGAGATAAGCTTTTATTTCTTGAGGATGAATTACATAAGAGAGTAATTGGTCAGGACGAGGCAATTTCCTCTGTTGCTGATGCTGTCAGAAGAAGCAGGGCAGGACTTCAGGATTCTAAAAAACCAATAGGTTCCTTTATATTTCTTGGTACTACCGGAGTAGGGAAAACCGAACTTGCTAAAGCGCTGGCGGCATTTCTGTTCAATGATGAAAACCTTATTACCCGGATAGATATGTCAGAATACCAGGAAAGATTTTCTGTATCCAGACTTATTGGTGCCCCTCCCGGATATGTAGGTTATGATGAGGGTGGACAGCTCACTGAAGCGGTCAGAAGGAAACCATATTCTGTTATTCTGCTTGATGAAATTGAGAAAGCACACTCCGACGTATTTAATATTTTATTGCAGGTTCTGGATGATGGAAGATTGACAGATAATAAAGGCAGGACTGTTAATTTTAAAAATACAATCATTATAATGACGTCCAATATTGGTTCACACATCATCTGGGAAAATATGAAGGATTATGACGAAGAAAAAGCAGATGAAGTTCACGAGAAAACCAGGAGTATGGTTTTCGAATTGTTGAAGCAAACACTTCGTCCGGAATTTCTTAATCGTATCGATGAAATAATTATGTTTAAACCATTAACAACTGATAATATCAGGGAAATAGTTAAACTACAGCTGAGTAATTTGCAACGAAGCCTTTCTGCCAACAATATCAAAATAGAAATTACAGATAAAGCTGTTGATTGGCTGGCAAGGCAGGGTTATGATCCTCAACTGGGTGCCCGTCCGCTTAAAAGACTGATCCAGAAGTATATATTAAATGAAATTTCCCGGAGGATAATAAGTCAAGAAGTGTCTAAAAATCAATTAATTATCATTGATTCCGAAAAGTCTGGCCTTACTATTAAAAATTCGGATCAGGATTAAAAAGTTAACAGAGGTATGGTGCAGAACAATTAATGAAAACTCTTTAGGCAGTCTTCTTTTGTATT
>CAZEKO010000202.1:0-4172 GCA_964512775.1 uncultured Bacteroides sp.
CTGGCCGGCCTGCTGCACGATATCGATGTCGAAATAACCAATGCCGATCCAAAGACACATGCACTGGTGGCTGTCGATATTTTAAGGAAAGCAGGTATTGGGGAAGACATGATTGATGCCATCAAAATGCATAATGAAATGGCAACCGGCATGCCAAGGACCAACGAGTTTCAGCATGCTCTGGCTTCCGGGGAGACTATTACCGGACTCATTTATGCAACAGCGCTTGTTTATCCAGATAAAAAAATTAAAGATGTCAAACCCAGCAGCATCCTTAAAAGGATGAAACAGAGCGCTTTTGCCGCATCAGTCAGCAGGGAGAATATTATGGAATGTGAAAAAGCCGGTATTCCGCTTGAAGAATTCGTGGAGATTTCGCTGAATGCAATGAAAGGAGTGGCAGCAGAGATCGGATTGTAAACCCTATTGCCTCAATGAATTGATGATCTGATATCCGACCAGACGGTCGAACCGGGAGTTGACCGGCCTGTAATAAATATAAATCAAATAATCATTTTCGGCTTCAAAGTGACTTCCTTCAATGTCGAAAGGATCAATCACATGGGTGCGGTCAGATACAAAAACGTACTCATAATTATAATATCCCTGCTTTAATAAGAGTGTGGCCTCGTAAGCTTTCCGGTCGAGGTTATATTCCATCTGGTTGTAATTGCCTATGGACCAGTTTGTAAGTGCACCAAAAACATATACTTTACCATCGGTCAGGGGAGCATCGTAAAGCAGGGTGAAATGGACAAATACATAATCAGCATCAACGTTTTTCTTTCCACTTCCCTGGATATCAATAAAATATCTTCCGTTAAGATCTTCATTAAAAAAGTAAGCTTCTTTTTGCCTTGGCTTATCTGGAAAAAGTTCAACGTGATAATAGGGATTGACAAATTCAATATTTTTTACAGATCCCGATTGATATTTGAGGTTTTTCATTTCAAAATTCCTGTATTCATTTCCACCCGGAAGGATATTCTGGCTGTGGGCGCTATATTCAAGCATACCATCCCTTACAATAAGGGGCTTGAGATTGTTTAATACCAGATCCGGCCTGTTATTCTGGCATACCCTTGCCTGAATTTCAGTGAATGGATCAACGACATTAAGCTGTCCGTAAAATACCGAGAAAATTATTTCGTGGCCTGAATCCATATAGGGTTGAGTAATGGGCCGGATAACTTCAGCATTAATACTCACAAGGGATTCAGCGACAGCAAACCGCTTAGTCATAACAACTTTTTCTTTATCATTATCTTCATAGATATTGATAATATAATTACCGGACAATCTTAACCGGACATCCTCATTTGGTATGTTAAGTGTATAATGAACATAACCGACATAGGTATTAAATGAAAGTGCATAATCATAAATCTGGTTCGTGTTGAATCCTTCCAAGTATTCTTCTTCCTGAATAGTTGAGGGATGCCAGTTTGCATCACAATGAATAAGGGAGTATGAGTAATTTTTAATTTCATCCGTCAGGTCATCGAAACTTAATGTTACCTGATCTGGACTGTTGAGTTCGATAACCGGGTATGACAGTTCCCATCCTGTCCGGTGAAACAAAACGGATCGTACAGATTCTTTATATACCTGGTCGGGAATGACGCCATACTCATCCTGAGAGGACTGCCCGGAAAGTTTACCCATCAAAAGCATTCCTGATATTAACAGGAGGGCACTCCAGGGGGTATGTAAAAATACCCTGGAATTCAATTCATCTTGTTTCTTAGTATTCCTCATTTTTTTAGGGGCTGTGTCATATTTTTTAGGAGCTATGTCACATTTATAATTAAATGTTGAGTGTGTAACATTTCCCAGAAGGAACAATTTAAATTTATCTGAATATAAAATCTTTATAGATAGTAAACGTCAGCGGTTTGCATTTAATTATAAATGTGACATAGCTCCGTTGTTCCGTAAGTAAAAATAATTATTTTTGCTAAGCTTATTTTTTAACAATCAAAAACTATTCCATGCCCAGAGTTATTAAGATCCGAAGAGGTCTTGATATCCGTCTTTCAGGTTCTGCAGAAAAAATCTACAATGTCGCTGAAAAATCCAGTACCTACGCTGTCAAACCTCCTGATTTCCCGGGGCTTGTTCCCAAAATGGCTGTTCATCCAGGTGATCCTGTAAAAGCAGGATCCGTTTTATTTTTTGATAAACAATTGCCGGAGATTAAGTTTTGTTCACCTGTAAGCGGAACTGTGAAATCAGTTGAAAGGGGAGAGCGGAGGAGGATAATGGAAGTTGTTGTTGAAGCTGACAGGGATTTGCAATATATTGATTTTAAGCCGGCTAAATCGTCTGATCTGAACCGGGATGAGATAATTCAAAAATTACTCGACAGTGGATTATGGCCGACAATCAGGCAACGGCCTTATGCTATTATAGCCCGTCCTGGAAAACGACCCAGGGATATTTTCATTTCCGGCTTTGACACCGCACCATTAGCGCCAGATATGGATTTTATGGTGAAGGGCAATAATGAAGATTTTCAGACAGGCCTTGATGTACTCGCTAAACTAACCGATGGGGAAATACATTTGAGTCTGGAAGATGATTATCCTGCTGATAGTGTTTTTGCTAAAGCAAAGAATGTACAGTTATATTATTTTAATGGGCCACATCCAACCGGTAATCCTGGTGTACAAATACATCACATCAAACCTGTTAATAAAGGTGAGGTGGTATGGTACGTCGGACCTCAGGAAGTGATCATGATCGGCAGGCTTTTCCGGAAAGGTGTCTATGATGCCTTGAAAGTAATTGCTCTGACTGGTTCTGAAATTAAAAGGCCGGTTTATTATAAACTGATCAGTGGTGCTTCTATTGAGCAGTTGATCAGTAATAATGTAACTCCCGGGAATCACAGGTATATCAGTGGCAATGTGCTTTCGGGTTCGCGCATAACAAGCACCGGACATCTCGGATTTTATGATAATCAGGTTACCGTTATCCCTGAAGGAGATCATTTTGAGTTTATAGGATGGGCAATGCCGGGTTTTCGGAAATTCAGTGCATCGCGCACTTTCCTTTCCTGGTTGTTCCCTGGAAGGAAATACAAAGTTGATACAAATTATAACGGAAGCCAGAGGGCATTCGTTATGTCTGGTGAATATGAAAAAGTATTGCCCATGAATATCTACCCTGTCCACCTTTTAAAAGCCATCCTTGCTGATGATATCGAGCGGATGGAAAATCTGGGTATTTATGAAATTGCGGAAGAAGATTTTGCACTCTGCGAATATGTCTGCACATCAAAAATTGAAGTTCAGGCTCTTGTAAGGCAGGGCATAGAATTAATGATAAAGGAAGTGGAATCGTAATCAATTTATTAAACCAGGCTCATTCAATACATTTATAATGTCGCTGAGGAATTATATTAGCAAGATCAAACCAAACTTTGAAAAGGGGGGGAGGTTTTATGCACTCCGGTCAACTTTCGAAGCTTTTGAGACCTTTTTATTTGTCCCCAACAAAGTTACTTCAACAGGATCACATATAAGAGATCCGATCGATATGAAACGGGCCATGATCGTTGTGGTAATTGCCCTGATACCTCCACTTTTATTCGGGATGTGGAATACAGGTTTCCAGAACAGCATGGCGATGGGTTTGGAAAGAACGCTCTGGCAGAACTTTGCATTCGGATTCCTGAAAGTATTTCCCATTATAGTTGTTTCCTATGTGACCGGATTGGCCATTGAATTTATTTTTGCCCAGATACGGCATCATGAAGTCAACGAAGGTTTTCTTGTCACCGGCATGCTAATCCCTCTGATAATGCCTGTTGATGTCCCTTTATGGATGGTCGCTGTTTCAACTGCATTTGCAGTTATAATCGGGAAAGAGGTTTTTGGTGGTACTGGAATGAATGTTCTGAACCCTGCCCTTACTGCAAGAGCTTTTCTTTTCTTTGCTTATCCCGCGTATATGTCTGGTGACCGTGTATGGATTTCGGGACTGATGAAAGGGGAAGGTATAATTGATGGATTTTCTGGTGCCACTGCCCTTGCACAGGCAGAAATGAATGAGGGCGTTATACTTAATGGTATCGGCCAACCGATCACACCAATGGATATGTTCCTAGGCACAATCCCGGGTTCAATCGGCGAAACCTCCACACTGGCCATTCTCCTCGGAGCATTGTT
>CAZEKO010000203.1:0-4167 GCA_964512775.1 uncultured Bacteroides sp.
GAAACCAAGAAACGCACCATACTTTCAATTATTAAAGAAAGTTTTAAAAAACCGCAGAATGAGGATAATTTGAGTGAAGAACAGCAGGAAACCATTTATCGTAAACAACGGATCTATTCTCTCCAATCGATTAGTCATGAATTCGTAAAAATACCCGGATTAAACAGGAAAACAGATCTACTTGTAAATTTCAATGACAGGTTACTGGCTGGTGGGACAGCAGGATTTTATGAAATCACAGACCAGAAAGCGGTTCCTGTATTTCCTGATTGGAGGGTTGAATTTATCGAGGTATCAAAAATGCCTTCAAGGGTATTTGTAGGTACTGAAAATTCAGTGTATTTATTAGAACTGCAAAAAGGGAAATGGAGTATAATTCATGAGTTCAGGGAAATCCCCGTTCCTGTCTTTTCTGTGTGCGAAGATACTCCTGGTAATATTTGGTTCGGGGGAGATAATGTTGCACATAATGTCAGATTTACCGATAACTCAGCAAAATTGCTAAAATCTTACTTTTTTACAGGCGAGGTTTATGATCCTGTGTATGCGAGATACATTAATGATACCGTATTTTTTTTCCTGTCGTCTGCTATATATACATTCTCAAATGGATCAATTTCTCCAAAAGAATCCAGCCATTACACAGATGAATTTATACCTGAATATTACTTCTCTGATAAAGGTATCGCCTGGATTAGAAATATCGATGATTGGTCAGGATATTTTGATCCTGACACATATGATCCCCGTTTAAACTCCTATCTGAACCTTTACGAACATGTCAGGCATATTTTGGTTGATGATGACCGGAATTTATGGATTATTGACGAGAATGGACGCCTTGATAAGATTATTGCGGCAAAAGTAACGGGATATAACTATGACTTTTCCTTGTTTTTAAGTTCTGTTACAGATCAAAAGAATGAATACTATGATTTACAGGATCTTTCTTTTAGTTTTAAAAATCGTTCGATCATATTCAATGTTTCAGCTCCATTTTATCCTGTCCCACAATCATCACAATACCAATACTATATCGAAGGAATAGGTGCGGAATGGAGTCAATGGTCAGCCAAATCAGATTTCTCTTTTCCATTATTATCGCCGGGAAAATATAATATGCATATCAGAGCTCGTGATATTCTGGGTAAATTGAGCAATGAATCTGTTTTTAGTTTTATAATCCGCCCCCCGTTCTGGTTATCGTGGTGGTTCCTTAGCTTATGCGGACTGCTTCTGACAGGCCTGTTATTGTTAATTATCAGAATTAGAATTATAAAACTACAAAGAGATAAAAGAATACTTGAACAGAAAGTATGTGAAAGAACCGCACAAATTCAAAGGCAGAAGAATGAAATTGAGACCCAGAAACAGGAAATAATGGACAGCATTTTATACGCACAGAGAATTCAGAAGGCTATCCTGCCTACTTCTGAAGTGGTACACAAGATACTTCCGGAAAATTTCATTTTATTTTTGCCGCGTGATATTGTAAGTGGAGATTTTTACTGGATGACACGGCAGAATGATTATTCAGTATTCGCTGCGGTTGACTGCACCGGGCATGGGGTTCCCGGAGCTTTTATGAGTATGCTTGGGGTTTCTTTCCTGAATGAAATCGTTAATAAAACCCGCAAATTAAAAGCGAACCTGATACTGGAGCAGTTGCGCACGCTTGTAAAGACTACTTTATCTCAATCTTATGAAGGCGAGACAAAAGATGGCATGGATATCGCATTATGCATCCTGAATCATAAAACAAATGAACTTCAGTATTCAGGAGCTTTCAATCCTCTCTACCTGATCCGGGATAATAATCTTTTAGAAATAAGGGCCGACCGCATGCCGATTGGAATTTATCATGATTCAGAACCGAATTTTACTAACAACAAAATACAACTTCAAAAACTTGATTGTCTGTATATCTTTTCCGATGGTTATGTTGACCAGTTTGGCGGTAACAGTGGTAAAAAGCTCCTGACTAAGACACTGAAAGAAATTTTGTTGCAAATTCATGCTGAACCAATGGCCAGACAAAAGGATATCCTTTATGAGACACTTCATCAATGGAAAGGCGATTACAAGCAGGTTGACGATATTCTCATGATGGGGATACGTATTTAGAATTTGTAAAACTCACGAATATCTATATATTTGCAGTCAAAACTCCACTCTTCCATTTTGAGAGAGTGTTTGGGTTATATAGAAGAGGGGAGAGACCAGGCTCCATGAACCTCTAGCAACCCATCCTGCTTTTAGGATAAAGGTGCTAATACCTGGCCCGGTAAGGGAATTATAATTTAGACATCTTAAAATTTCAAATTTTTAAGTATAAATGATAATGACATCCAGGCAGGTATCAGGGTAATATCTGCATGGATTACTTAGGAAGTATATGAATGACAAACTGGAAATATTGTACCAGGAACTGAAACGGCGTATCATTGTAATGGATGGCGCAATGGGATCTCTCATACAGGAGTATCGACTTTCAGAGACAGACTTCAGGGGTTCCCGATTCAGGGATTTTCCTTACGACCTTAATGGCAATTTTGATGTACTTTCACTCACAAGGCCGGATATAATCACTACTATACATGAACGATATCTCAAGGCTGGTGCGGACATAATTGAAACAAATACTTTCAGTGCAAACAGGATTTCTCAGGGTGATTATCACTTTGAAGAATTTGTTTATGAAATGAACCTTGCTGCAGCCAAACTGGCACGAGATGCAGCAGACAGGTTTACATTGGGTGATCCCTCAAAGCCCAGATTCGTTGCTGGTTCTATTGGGCCAACCAACAAAACAGCATCTATTTCGCCTGATGTCAACAATCCGGGATTTCGTTCAGTAACATTTGATGAACTTGTCGAAGCTTATTCTGAACAGGCAAAAGGCCTTATCGATGGAGGGGTGGATATACTTGCCGTAGAAACAATTTTTGATACACTGAATGCTAAGGCTGCTTTGTTTGCAATTGAACAGGTGAGTTCTGAAAAAAGCATTAAAGTTCCGTTAATTATTTCGGGTACTATTACCGATGCCAGTGGAAGGACCCTCTCCGGCCAGACTCTCCAGGCTTTTCTTTACTCAATTGCCCATGCGGATATTCTTGCGATAGGCCTCAACTGCAGCCTGGGAGCAAAAGAAATGAGGCCATTTCTGGAGGAACTATCAGGCAAAACTAACCATTATGTGAGTGTTTATCCAAATGCAGGATTGCCTAACCAGTTTGGAGAATATGACCAGGGACCGGAAGAAATGGGAATCCATATGAAGGATTTTCTGGATCATGGTTTTGTCAATATCATAGGAGGTTGTTGTGGCACTACTCCTGCTCACATTAGCAGGCTCACTGAACTGGCAGCAGTTGCAAAAACCCGTGTTCCTCCGCAAATACCGAGAGAACTCAGACTAAGCGGACTTGAACCCCTTACAGTATACAAAGGCAGTAATTTTATCAATATCGGAGAACGAACAAATGTCAGCGGTTCGAAAAAATTCGCCAGGCTGATACGTGAAGGCAAGTATGAAGAAGCTTTATCAGTTGCACGTGATCAGGTTGAAGGGGGTGCACAAATCATCGATGTGAATATGGATGATGCTATGCTGGATGCTGAAAAAGAAATGGTTACATTCCTCAACCTCATGATGTCAGATCCTGATATTGCCAAATTGCCTGTAATGCTTGATTCTTCAAAATGGACTGTTATTGAAGCAGGGCTAAAATGCCTTCAGGGAAGGGCTATTGTGAACTCAATAAGCCTTAAAGAAGGAGAAGAAGTTTTCAGGAAACAGGCCTTAAAGATTAAAAATTACGGAGCTGCTGCGATCATTATGGCTTTTGATGAGGAAGGCCAGGCTGTCAATTTTAAAAGGAAAACTGATATCTGTAAAAGAGCTTATGAAATACTTACCCGTAAAGTCGGTTTCCCCCCTGAAGATATAATCTTCGATCCGAATATTCTTGCAATTGCCACCGGAATTGAAGAACATAATAATTATGCCGTTGATTTCATTAATACAACAAAATGGATTAAGGATAATCTCCCTTATGCAAAAGTAAGTGGTGGTGTTAGCAATCTGTCATTTTCTTTCAGGGGAAATGATCCTGTCAGGGAAGCCATGCATTCCGCATTCCTCTACCATGCTATTAAAGCAGG
>CAZEKO010000204.1:0-4149 GCA_964512775.1 uncultured Bacteroides sp.
ACAAATTTCAGAAAGCTTATTGAAATACTCAAATAAAAAAGGCTGTCACTATTTTGGGACAGCCTGAGGGTATATTACAGTAAGGAAACTTAGCCCCTGATTGCTTTAATGCCAGGTAACTCCTTTCCTTCCATATATTCAAGCATTGCACCGCCGCCGGTAGATACATAACTAACTTTATCACCGAGATTATATTTATTTACAGCGGCTACAGAGTCACCTCCGCCAACAAGGCTGAAGGCTCCTTTACTGGTTGCCTGCGCAATGGCTTTTGCAACGCTTACAGTACCTTTCTGGAAATTTTCCATTTCAAAGACCCCCATTGGACCGTTCCAGAGGATAGTTTTAGACTTCCCTATCACATCACTGAAGATTTTTATGGATTCAGGGCCAATGTCAAGCCCCATCCATCCATCAGGAACATCAGAAGATTTAGTTAACCTTGTATCTGCATTATTTTCGAATTTTGATGCAGCAATATTATCAACTGGAAGATACAGATTAACACCTTTGTCTTTTGCTTTTTTAATCAATTCAAGCGCCAGATCAAGTTTATCTTCTTCACAGATTGATGATCCGGTTTTACCACCCTGGGCGCGGATGAATGTATAAGTCATGCCGCCTCCGATAATCAGATTGTCAACTTTGTTGAGCAGATTTTCGATGATCAGAATCTTGTCTGATACTTTAGCACCTCCCATTACAGCTGTAAATGGTTTTGCTGACTGATGAAGCACTTTATCCATGCTGTCCAATTCACTCTTGATCAGATATCCAAACATGCTGTCTTTGGGAAAAAACTTAGCTACAATTGTAGTAGATGCATGTGCCCTGTGAGCAGTTCCAAACGCATCATTTACATAAACATCGGCACCTTCAGCAAGTTTCTTTGAGAAGCCCTCATCTCCTTTTTCCTCTTCTTTGTAAAATCTTAGGTTTTCAAGCATCAAAACTTCCCCCGGTTTCAGGTTTTTCTTCATCTGAAGTGTTTTTTCGCCAATACAGTCATCAGCGAACTTTACCGGTTTACCAATTAATTTCGAAAGGGCAGGCACAACATGTTTTAATGAGAATTTATTTTCGGGTCCTTCTTTAGGCCTGCCAAGATGTGACATTAAAATTGTAGCGCCTCCTTTTTCCAGGATACGTTTAATTGATGATACAGCTGCTTTGATCCGCGTATCATCTGTAACTTCAAATTTATCATTGAGAGGAACATTGAAATCAACTCTCATGATAACTTTTTTCCCTGTAAAGTTGTAACTGTCAAGTGTATGCATCGCAGTTTTATTTAAGTTGTTTTTAAGTTCGTCAAAGTTAAGAAAGTATTTTAATTTTATGTTTTCACTTACGATATACAGTAAACACTTTTTATACTCAGAAAGATGTTCTTTAGAGATGTAATAGGGCAGGAGGAAATTAAGAAGAAGCTGATACAAACTGTGGTTGATGACCGGATCAGTCATGCCCAGCTTTTTTCAGGGCCTGAGGGTTCGGGAAGCCTTGCTCTTGCACTGGCCTATGCACAATTTATTTCCTGTAACGACAGACAGGAAAATGATTCATGCGGGATATGTCCGTCATGCAATAAATACCTTAAATATATCCACCCGGATCTGCATTTTGTATATCCTGTAAATAAAACCGAGGAGGTCACCAAAAACGATCCGGTAAGCGATGATTTTATTTTTAAATGGCGTGAAATGCTCCTGGAAAATCCATATTCCACACTTTTTCAGTGGTATGACAAGATAGGTATAGAAAACAAACAGGGGATCATAAATACGAAAGAAAGTAGTGAGATAATCAGGAAACTGAATCTGAAAACATTTGAATCAGACTATAAAGTAATGATAATCTGGATGCCGGAAAAAATGCATCCGACTTCAGCTAATAAATTGCTTAAAATCATTGAAGAACCGTTTGAAAATACTGTTTTTCTTTTAATAACCGAAAATCCGGAACAAATTATACCGACTATCCTTTCGCGGACTCAGATTCTAAAAATACCAGGAATAGAAGAAAGCGCACTTTTTGAAGCTTTAAAAAGCAAGTTTCAGTTATCGGACGAAGAACTACAAGATACAGTAAGGCTTTCTGAAGGCAGTTATAATAAAGCGATTGAATTTATCCAGAGAAGTGAAGAAACAGAAATGAACTTTGATAGGTTTGCAACAATCATGAGATTAGCTTACATAAGGAATTTTACGGGAATTTTTGAATGGGTTGAACAGATTTCAGCTTTGGTCAGGGAGAAACAGAAAAATTTCCTGATTTATGCTTTGAGACTGGTACGTGAGAATTACCAGCTAAACATGGGAAACATGAATCTGGTAAGGTTATCTGCTATAGAGAAGGAATTTGCCGGGAAGTTTTCTGCATTTATTAACCATAAAAATGCATCACAGATAGCGGAAGAATTTAACAAAGCCTGCCTTCATATAGAAGCCAATGCTTATGCCAGAATTGTTTTCTTCGACATGGCACTGAAGCTTGTCAAATTGATACGCTAAATCCCGTACTCAAGTTATTTTCTTAATTTTGTACAAATTCAGAATCATTAAAGAATGGCATACAGGGAAAGCGGCAAATGTGATGATAGAACAATGACGAATGAAGTTCCTTCAGGGAAATTGTGCGGTTGTGCCAAGTTAGATTCATTCAACTGGATGGGACATATTCCAATGGCAGCCGATTATAATGAACTGGCAGAAGTAAGGTTTAAAAATACCAGGAAAGGTTTTTATAGAAACGTCAACGGATTACGGATTAAAAAAGGCGATTTTGTAGCTGTTGAGGCTTCACCGGGGCATGATATCGGGATTATATCCCTGACAGGAGAGCTGGTGCTATTACAAATGAAGAAATACGGGATCTTACCTGACTCAGAAGACCTGAAGAAGATTTACCGAAAAGCTAAACCTGCTGATATTGATAAGTGGAAAGAAACTATAGCTCTTGAACATGACACGATGATAAAGTCAAGAAAGATTGCAGAAAAACTCAATCTTGAAATGAAAATTGGTGATGTTGAATATCAGGGAGATAAAACAAAAGCAATCTTTTATTATATCGCTGATGAGCGTGTCGATTTCAGGGAACTGATAAAAGTGCTTGCAGATGAATTCAAGATCAGGATCGAAATGAAACAGATAGGAGCCAGGCAGGAAGCGGGAAGGATTGGAGGTATAGGTTCCTGTGGGAGGGAACTTTGCTGTGCAAGCTGGTTATCGAACTTTGTTTCGGTTACAACAAGCGCGGCACGCCTGCAGGAAGTTTCACTAAATCCTCAGAAACTGGCAGGGCAATGTGGAAAACTGAAATGCTGTCTGAATTACGAAGTACAATGTTATATTGATGCACAGAAAGGATTCCCTTCAAAGGATATTATCCTTGAGACAGAAAAAGGTCCGGCATATCATTATAAGACAGATATTTACAGACGAGTAATGTGGTATGGATTTGAAAAAGAAGAGGAAACAATCACAAGGCTTATACCTGTCCCGGTTGAAAGAGTTATTGAAATCATTGAATTGAATAAAAACAATCAAAAAGTACCGGATCTGATTGAATATGCCGAAAAACACCCGAAAAACTTACCGGGATTTCATTTTGGAATAACAGGTGAAAATCTTTCCATTCCAGACGAATTAAGAGATAATCCCGACAACCAGAAGGGAAATAAAAATAGAAATAAATGAAGTTCTGTGATATTGTTTTCCCGGTTGCTCTTACAGCAATACTACTTATTTCCTGTGATCCTAACCGTGTATTCGAAAAAAATATCAGGATTCCTGACGGGATCTGGGATAGAAACAATCCTGTTCGTTTTGAGGTTGTAGTTGAAGATACAATAACTCCACACAATTTATACATTAATGTACGGAACACGGGTATGTATCCGGTAAGCAATCTATATCTTTTCGTTACAACAATAGCTCCTTCAGGGCATACAATAAAAGACACAGTTCAGGTTATACTTGCCGATGAAAGGGGAAAATGGCTGGGTAAAGGTCTGGGCGATATCTGGGATAATCAGAAACTATATAAAGAACAAGTCAGGTTTGCCCAGAAAGGGGAATATATCTTCGAATACGAACAGGCAATGAGACTCGAAAAACTTCCGTTTATACTGGACGTAGGCCTCCG
>CAZEKO010000205.1:0-1372 GCA_964512775.1 uncultured Bacteroides sp.
CAGACGTAACTCCTTATTCCAATAGCCAAAGTCTCTCTATTTCTTCAAGAGATTTCCCTTTAGTTTCCGGGACTCTTCTCCACATAAAGACAAGGAGGATAAAGCACATCGATCCGTAGATCCAGAAAGAAAAACCGTGATGAAAACGGTCGGCAAGCCATTGATTTTCATCTAACATCGGAAAGGTTTGAGATACAACCCAGTTGGCTGTCCATAAAAAAACAGTAGCAATAGACAAAGCTCTTCCTCTTATGCGGGTAGGGAAAATTTCGGATATAATGACCCAGGTTACCGGGCCAACTGATAAAGCAAAACAGGAAATATATCCCAGTATGAAAACAAGTACCCAAAGCGCAGATTGCTGGAAATATGCCATAAGCCCGAGTATCATCAGGCACAATCCCATTCCCAGGGACCCAATTATCATAAGTGGTTTACGTCCGAATTTGTCAACTGTAAGAATAGCGACTACAGTAAAAGTAAGATTAAAAAATCCTACTATGATGGTCTGAAGAAGCGCGGTATTTGTCCCGGTACCAAGTTTTTTGAAAATTTCAGGAGCATAATAAAGGAAAACATTTATTCCTGTGACCTGTTGCAGTATGGCAAGAATAATTCCGATTATCAGAACTATCCTGAATTTACCCTGGAAAAGTGCCCGGAAGGAGTTGCTTTCAGGAATTTCGGTGTCCCGGATCTCGCTGAGCTCTTTTTCGGCAAATCCGGATCCTCCAATTTTTAAAAGAACACGGCGTGATTTTTCAATCTGGTCATTTTTTGCCAGCCAGCGTGGACTTTCAGGGATAAAAAACAAGAATAGCAGGAATAATAGTGCTGGTACGGTTTCGGATCCGAACATCCAGCGCCATCCTGCCTGCATATTCCAGGATTCATTCCCATGGGCAGCGATGAAATAATTCACAAAATAGACCACAAGCATACCGGTAACAATGGCAAACTGATTATATGAAACTAATCTTCCACGCATATGAGCCGGCGCAATTTCAGCAATATATATAGGTGACAGCATAGAGGCAATCCCTACACCAATGCCACCGATAATCCGGTAAATAACTAATCCTGTTGTACTATCTGCAATAGCACATCCTATTCCAGTTATAGCAAAAAGGAGGGCTGAGAGAATCAATATTTTTTTCCGTCCAAAGCGGTCGCTCAGATAACCTGCCATAGCACAACCAGCAATACATCCAACAAGTGCAGATGAAGCGACCCATCCCATCATGGTTGAATTAAGATCAAAATAATTCCGGACGAATCCAATAGCTCCTGAAATTACAGCCGTATCATAACCGAATAGCAGGCCCCCAAGAGTAGCGACGATTGTGATGAAAGTGATGTAGGTAATGTTGTT
>CAZEKO010000205.1:1472-4142 GCA_964512775.1 uncultured Bacteroides sp.
TAAAATAATTGCGGAATTTTTGTAATTTGGATCATTCTTTGTATAAGGAATAGTCATGGTAACAATTTTGCTATTCGTACTTATATTAAATTCAGAACCTGTCAGTCCGCAGACTGTTCAAATATCTGTAAATGATCTATTTACATATTATACTTCAGACATTGATGAAGTTAAGAGTTTATTAATTGCAAAGGGTTTCAAGATCAGTTATAATGGTGATAAATTCGGTAATGTACAGTTTTATCAATGGTATGTGGGAAAAACTTCCTATAAAGCTGATGCATTTGTCCAGAGGTATTTACTGCCCAGTTCTGATAATTATAACTGGTTCGACGATTGCCTGGAATATATTGTGTATAATGCAGATGAATTTCAGAAACTGAAAAAGCAATGTGAGACAATTAAAATGAAACTTCTGGATTCCGGTCAGAAAGAATTTACCTATGAAGATTCCTATGTCCGAGATCCGGGTATTTTCAGTATATATCAAAACGATAAATACTGGCTCCATTTCAATGCGGTGCAGGAAGCCGATAAAATGGCTTATAAAATCCTCCTAAGGAAAAGACCTTCAATATAAATTGAAATCCGGAGAGTAAATTCTGATTTCTGAGTGCTAAGTTCTGAGAGTTTAAAACTTAATTTTTACATTATGAATTTTAATAGCTGTAATAATTTCATGCCGAAAATACTGGCTTTGATATTTGTTATTTTAATTTTCTTTCAGTTGTCAGACATGCATGGTCAGACATACAATCTTGTCTGGTCAGATGAGTTTGATTATACCGGTTTACCTGATACGACGAAATGGAGTTATGATGTGGGAGGTGGTGGATGGGGTAACCAGGAACTTCAGTATTATACTTACAGGAGAACAGATAATGCAAGAGTAGAAAACGGTAACCTTATAATTGAAGCAATAAAGGAAAGTTATTCAGGAATGAATTATACTTCAGCAAGGTTGGTGACTAAAAACCATGGTGACTGGCTTTATGGGAAAATTGAAGTGAGAGCCATGTTGCCAAAGGGTAGAGGAACCTGGCCTGCAATCTGGATGTTACCTACTGACTGGGAATATGGTGGATGGCCTTCCAGCGGTGAAATAGATATTATGGAACATGTTGGATATGATGAGGGAAGGGTTCATGGGACTGTACACACTGAAGCATATAATCATATGCTTGGTACACAACAAGGAAATTCTGTGATATTGAATGATGCGACTACTGCTTTTCACTTATATGCTATCGAATGGACCCCGATAAAAATTGATTTCTTTATCGATGGAGTCAAATACTTTACTTTTTACAAATATGCCGATGATTATAAGAAGTGGCCATTTAACAAAAGATTTCACCTGATCATGAATATTGCTGTTGGAGGTTCATGGGGCGGCGCTCAGGGAGTAGATCCTTATGTTTTTCCAACAAGCATGGAAGTAGATTTTGTCAGAGTATATCAGCTGTCGACCAGTACTGGGGAGGCAAGTCTTGAAAGATTCATAACAAATCCACAATACACGGAATCAGATTTTGAAATCATACCCAATCCATTTAATGATCAGGTAATGATCAATTATTCCGGAAGCGTTGATCAGATTGATATATATAATTGTATCGGCCAGAAGAGCATAAACTATCAAAACTTTATTACGAATAATTTCCTCAATGATAATTCAATGTTCGTACTTAACCTTGATAATTTAAAACCGGGGATATACTTTCTGGGCTTAAAGTATCAGGATGAACTAATAGCGGTCAAGAAAGCTGTGAAATATTAGTTTACTCCAGCCAATTGATCAAGTAATACAATCCGGCTGCAAGTATTGCTCCAATACATGGTCCAAGTATAGGTATCCATGAATATGACCAGTCACTATCCCTTTTATTTTTAAAGGATAAAAAAGAGTGTAACAGTCTTGGCCCCAGATCACGGGCGGGATTGATAGCATATCCGGTTGTTCCCCCCAGGCTAACTCCAATTCCAAAGACAAGCAAGGCAACAGGAAGTGCTTCCAGAGAACCCAGTCCAACCTTGGCTTCATTTATTCCTTCAATTTTAAGAGATGGGAGATGGATTGAAAGCACTGCAAAAATCAGAACAAAGGTGCCAATGGTTTCTGAAAGGAAATTATTCCAGTAGCTTCTGATATTGGGAATTGTACAGAAACACGACATCTTATAATCCGGATTTTCTGTTGCTTTAAAATGATTAAAGTAGAACAGGTAGACAAGATATCCGCCAGCCATGGCTCCCAATATCTGGGAAATAATAAAAGGAACAACCTTGCTCCATTCGAATAATCCGGCAACGGCCAGTCCCAGGGTAACAGCAGGATTGATATGGCCCCCGCTAATATCCCCGATCGCCATAACAGCTACAAAGACACCCATGGCCCATCCGGCTGTGATTACAATCCATCCGGAGCTTTCTCCTTTGGTATTTTTCAGCAGCACATTAGCCACTACGCCATTCCCCAAAAGGATCAGGATCATAGTCCCGATAAATTCTGCTAAATACTCTATCATAACTTTGAAAATTTAATAAACATAGTGATTCAATTGTCATTCTGATCGCCTACCGACCGGCAGGCAGGCTTCGCTCACGTCATTTTTTTTAAGGCATTTCTTTTATGAGATATCCCTCAGCTAATTCATTATATTCCCTCAG
>CAZEKO010000206.1:0-4130 GCA_964512775.1 uncultured Bacteroides sp.
TTAAGACGTAGTCCTCCGCCTCCCCACACCATACTCCCCCGTTTTTCTTGACAATCCTGTCCAGTTTTTTAAAAAACGGATCCGATTGCCCCTTCCTGGAAAAATCTTCAATAGGAGTCAATTTCATTGAGATATTCGTATAAATAAGCTTTTTGCCTCCTGGGATCTCCGGCAATCGCATTGTGGTGTCTATTACGGCGTCCAGTCCTCCTATATGCGTAACCATAACGGAGGGATTAATGCGATTCTCTGCCATCAGGCTGAGGGCTTCTTTCATGTCATCGGTATTGCCTCCGCTGGTGCCTACAATATGGGTAAATGCATAATGAACATTATAAAAATTGAACAATGCACTGAAGGCAGGATCTTCAGGCCCGGCAAAAAAGTTAAGGCATCCATCAAAACCAAGAATCCTGTCAGCCTGTTCAACTACCTGTCTGACAGGAGCGAAAACGAATACATCATCATATCCTTTACCTCCGCTGATCTCCCGCAAATGAGAAGCCGGATCTGTCATGTGCAACGTATTTATATATTTCAGGTTCACACCATTTTTTGCAGCATTTTCAACAGTGTGTACCCGGGCAGCACGTTTCAGTCTTTCATTATCTATATCGGTAACGACTAGAAGCCCGGGCTTACGGTCGCAGTGAATGGCATAATCAATTGCACCCAGTCCCATTGGACCAACACCTGCCAGCAAAGCCAGATTACCGCCTTCCCTTATCCCCATTGAGTGTACGTAAGATCCATAGGAGGTGTGGTAACTTGCATGAAAAGCTCCGATTATACAGGAGAGGGGCTCTGAGAGTGAAGCTAAAAAATAGTCCTTCCCGGAATAGGGGAGAAGACAATTCATTTCCATTACTTCATTGGGAATAATGATAAAAGTTGCATCTCCTCCAATATACCTGAAAGAATAACCGGGCGCATCCAGCGTCCCTTTATAATTCAGGGCAGGCTGAATGGAAAATTTATCGCCTGTCTTAAACTGATCCCGCCATTTCTTTCCGACTTCGATCAGTTCTCCTGCAAATTCATGCCCGAGAATAGTTGGGTGGATATGAATATCATCGGGTATTCTCTTATGATCGGCTCCCTGTTTGGCAGCCTTGTAGGATGACATGCAAATACTGTCTGAAACAACCCTCGCAAGAATTTCATTATATTTAATGGGTGGTAATTCAAATTCGTCCAGTCTGAGATCATTTTTACCATAAATCCTTACAGCTTTTGTTTTCATCCCTTATTTAATAATCAATTTATTGCTCCACACCGATTAATAATATTGGTTTCCGCCATTTTTGGAATTTTAATAATACTAAAGAATTCCTCAAGATAATTATGCATGTCACCTTTATTGAATTTATCCAGATATGGACAATTTTCTATAATGCTGTAAAATTGATCTTCTTTCTCTAAAAAATGTTCGAAAACAGTATTGAATTCATTTGCTGAAATACAATATCCCATATAAACCCTTTCTCTGACGGTGGTAGTACCAAACCTTACATGCGGAACAGCATAGTCGGCATTTACCAGGCCTGCATAATCAAAGTCATATGTAATCGGAACAGGGGCAACCTTTGTATAATCCTGTAATTTAAAAAGCCTGATGTTATGCAAAGATGGGACGTCCCAATCAGTATTCCCGATCATAAATTGATAAACGGACATTAAATTAACCGGATCAAAATCGGTCTGACTCATTTTAATACCTTTAAGTTCTACAGGAAACGCCTGGATCCTATTACAAATATGATCGTTGGTTTCAACAATAAACCCATAATTGGTATAGGGCTTAACCTTACCTGCTGCATCAGTAAATTTAATCTCTACAATTCTCACTTTGTAACTGTAATCTGTAAGTAGATTGTAAATCTTGTAGCACAAATATTCCTTAATAATATATTGCTCGCTTATTTTGTTGTTTTTACATTGTGTTACAAACTTCAGTTTCCCCATCTCTCCGGAATATTTGGCCCCCGGATCTGATTTTTTAAAATCCAGTGCAAATGGTGGAAAGAAACAGATTTTTTTTCTGGACTCTCCTCTGGCAGTGATTTTTGTAACTTGTGAATATAAAAGGCTATCGTGATCGTAAACCGATAAATTAGCCTGAAGCGAAGTGTCCTGGTATTTCATTTTCAGAAAATCCCTGTAATTAAACTCAATTTCAATTCTTAATGGTTCTTCAGGATTAAGAGGATCAACATCTTTAAAAATTTCATAGCCACTACCCTGAGTGGTATCAGCAGGATTTGGGATTGTATCCTGTTGACAAAAGGTCGCTGATGCTATCATCAGTAAACCGAATAAAAGCTGGATTTTTTTTCTCATAGTATTTAGATTTATCAGTTTATCATTATTTGTCCGCCTGTAACCGGAATCGCCTGTCCGGTCTCATATTTCTGTTCAATGATATAATAAATAGCTTTCATTACATCTTCTACTGTGCATCCCCTTTTCATAGGAACCTGGTATTCATAATGCCGCTTTACATCATCGATGGTTTTTGCACCCGGAACTTTTCCGGCTTCAAGATATTGCCTGAAAAGTCCATGTTCCGGATCTGACCAAAGAGGACCTTCAAAGAAGTTACCCGGGCAAATTGCATTTACTTTTGTATTATATTCAATCATTTCCAGCGCAAAGGATTGTGTAAGGCCAATACCTCCAAACTTGGCGCCGGCATAAGTAAAATTCTTCTTACTCCCTTTAAGTCCTGATTTGGAATTTATCTGTATAATATCGGTAAAATAATTGGATTTATATGTATTCTGGATCCGAAAAATTTCTGATGAATATTTTGCACACAAAAAGTAGCCGGTATAATTTATTCGGGTCATCCTGTCAAATATGTCTGTTTCCATTTCATCCAGGCTGCCCGCATAAAGAATACCTGCATTACTTATCAGCAGGTCGAGGCCGCCAAATTGTCTGACCGTCTCACTTACCAGTGATTTCACTGATTCCTGATCTGAAACATCGGTCTTATGAAAGAAACAACAGTTCTTTTTATCTTGCTTATTCAATTCCTGAGCTAATGCTTTTCCCTTCTTTTCATTCATGTCGGCAATAACCACATTTGCACCCTCGCAGAATAAATCCCGGGCAATACCTTCTCCAAAACCCTGAGCCCCTCCGGTAACTATTGCAATTTTATTTTCAACCCGTCCGGCTGTCACAGCACCTTTTGCCACTTTTCTGCGGTAATGTTCTACCTCCCAGTTATCAATAAATTCAATCTGCCGGGAAGTCATAAATCGTTGACCACCAAAACTCTCAGTCAGGAAACTGATCTTTAGAAGATCTTCATACACATCAAGTGCAGTTTCTGCCGATTTCGCATTTTCTTCCGCCGCTATCAGGCCAAAATCTTTGATCAAAATAATTTTCGGATCATACCCATATTTCTCCCTGAAAGCGGGAATTGCTTTTTTTGCTGATTTGATCAGTTCCTCTTCACCGGCCGCATTTTCAATATATAGATATTTTGATTTGCAGTATACGATAATATCCGGTGTAAAGGGAAGGGATGCATTATTAAAATCTGTCTTACTGCGGGCAAAATCCCTGATGAGAGTATTTTGCCTGTATTTCAATATTTTAGTCCCATCACCGGATAGCAGCATACGAAGTGCAGGCAAAACTGTTTTTATATCCGGATGATTCTTTAATGACCGAATCACGGGTTTTGCTTTCAGGTGTTCCGAAATCGTTTTAATTATATTATTATATAAGGTTCGTATCTGTTTCGGATTGTCAGCACTTACAAACACACCGTGGTTTTCCAGGAAGATCAGCTGGGGATCTGAATCGTTTTCTGACCGGTATTCATTCAAACCGGCTTCAATCTTCTTAAAGAGAGTATACCCCGGATCCGTATATGGGATGTAAAGGATTTTGTGCCCGAACAGTCTTCTGGTCAGGGCTGCTGAATTCCGGGCACACATCAGTCCATTTACCAGAGTTGGATGCAGATGCACTACATAAGCATACCGGATCAGGTTATGAAGTGATGTCTCAACAGATGGCCTGAGAGGATCTTCCGGATCCATCTTGCTTTTATAAAGATCTTCCTTGACCTGGTTTTCCCGGATGCAGGGATCTTTACTGTATTTTTTCTC
>CAZEKO010000207.1:0-4121 GCA_964512775.1 uncultured Bacteroides sp.
CATGTAAAGAAGATATTTCAGCAGCTTTTGACCTTATTAAATCTGTATTCGAAAATAAAGGTATCATACTCGCATGTGGAAATGGTGGCTCTGCAGCTGATGCCGAACATATGGTTGGTGAATTGATGAAGACCTTTAACCTGGAAAGACCATTGCCGGTGGATCTTAAGGAAAAACTGATAAATGAATATAAAAGTGAAGGTGCATTCCTGGCAGACCATCTGCAGTGTTCACTGACTGCCATGTCACTGGTTTCCCAAACTTCCCTTACAACAGCTATCGGTAATGATGTTTCAGCAGAGCTAATTTTTGCCCAGCAGGTTGTAGGTTATGGAAAACCAGGAGATATTCTGTTCGCAATTACTACTTCAGGGAATTCAAAAAATATTCTGAATGCTGTTTATATTGCAAAGGTGATGGGACTGAAAGTGATTGGATTAACAGGTCGAACCGGTGGAAAAATAAAGAAATATTGTGATGTAGCTATTTGTGTCCCTGCTGATGAAACTCCACGCATCCAGGAATTACATTTGCCGGTGTATCATACACTCTGTGCAATGCTGGAAAATCATTTTTTCGGAAAATAAGTGAATATCGAAAAATGCACACTCCCATACTTCCTAAGCTCTTTAAAATGAGCATGATCTGAAAAATCCTGACTTCTGCCATGCTCCAGTATAAACCATCCCTCCTTTAAGAGAACGTTGTTATCAAAAATTAATTCCGGGATCTCAGGGATGTTATTGAGATCATAAGGTGGATCCGCAAATACTATGTCATATTTATTTTTTATTCGTGGTATCAATCTGAAAACATCGCTGGTGTAAATATGGACTTGCTTAAGTCCCAGCTTCTGGACTGTCTTTGTGATGAAATCCGAATATCTCCTGTTTATCTCAACAAGATCCACACTTTCTGCACCCCTCGATGCGAATTCATAACCGATACTGCCTGTTCCGGAAAAAAGATCAAGAACAGTAATACTTTGGAAATTAAAATAGTTGGCTATAATATTAAACAATGCCTCCTTGGCGAAATCAGTTGTTGGCCTGGCTTTGAAATTCCCTGGGATCGGGATTCTTCTTCCCTTATATTCCCCGCTGATTATCCGCACAGATATAAATTGAAGAGATTGATAAAGAAATGATCGGGAATCCTGTTAAATGCATGAGAGTATCGGAAACGATTGTCCAGTTCACAAAAATTGACTGTCTTTATAAATTTTCTTATCCAGTTTACTAAAGAAGAGTTCTTTTCAACTGCACCGGAAATATAAACCGGAATGGAAGCAGGATCAAGGAATACCTTATCGTAGACATTCATAATAAAGTATGTCAGATCCTGTTCATAACGGAAATTAAATGTGTTATGAAGAACCAGTGAATTATTCCGGATGACAAGGATGTCGAAAAAATTTTCGTGAATATTTAAATGTACGGAATCAGAAGTGCCAGAGCTATGATTCAAGGTATATTCTATGAACGGAGTAGCCTGGTTAAAGAATTTCATCGTCGGATAATGCCTGATGAAAATATTCGCAATTTCATGGTGAACCGGGAAAATCAGATGTGCATCAAGATTTTTTATTTGGTTATAGTGCAATTCGTCAAGTTCATTAAGAACCTGATTGAATTCAAAATATTGCCTTAGTTTTTCCTTTTCAAAAAGAACGGCTGGCAGAAGTGTTGTCCTTGAATTATTCCAGATACAGTATATGCTTAGGTATTCTTTCTGCAGGAATTCATCTTTTGTAAATAAATCCTGAAGATAATCGGGATATTTGTATTCCGGAATTTCCTCACCAAATCCATAGTGTTTCAGTGCAATATATTTATATCCGGATGGATCGAATATTACAAAAGAAATTCCATCCAGGCCTGCCTGAATGGATAGGTGATAGCTTAGAGTTTTACTAATGTCTAAGGTTTCATCAAGAAACCTGATATCATGCATTGCTTAAAATAATTATTCCCAGTTGCCGGCATTATTCGTTGCTTCTTCCAGCGAACCCACCTTCAACCCTGGATATCCGGTAATTTCTTCCCTTTCTTCCGCATAATTGACAACTAATTGTGGATCAAGTCCTGCCAGCAAAACACTATAAGGCACTTTTGCTTCAAATACCCTCACCCTGACTTTTGATCCTGTCTGTACTTCATCAGTACCCATTTCAAATTCACGATTAGGGGTAAAAGGGACATACCTGATGGAATCAACAGGATACCCGGCATAAAACAAAGAATCGATAACACTTAGCTGAATTGTATCCCTTTCTATGAGCCCTTCTTTAAGTGCTATTTTTTCAGCTTCCTTTTTCCCCAGAGCTTCAATCAACGAATCGGGAGCACTTCCTATAGCCCTGACAACTTTAAAATGCCCGGTTTTAAGAAAAGTAATCAGTGTATCAAAATCTCCTGTATATCGCTGATATTCAGATTTGAACGCAAGCTGTGCAGTACGAATGTCTTTTAATCTCTGTATAGTAACCTCTTCTCTCTGTTGCCTTTCACTATTGAACCGGATAGGAGTCATAATACTTTCGAATATCAGATACCCGAGTGCAACGATCACCACCATCAAAAAAATCTGAAGGGCTGTTTTCAAACTGATTTTAACGATAAAATTTCTGGCTATTGCCACAAATTTAAGAGAAAAAACAAAATTTGGGATTAATTTTAGGCAATAATTCCCAATTATGCTCAGTACCCATATTGCAAAACTGCTTAAAGACAACTTTGATTATGAACCTACTGAAAGCCAGAAGGATCTGATAAACAAGCTGTCTATTTTCATATCAGATAATAAGCAAAAACATGTATTCCTGTTAAAAGGTTATGCAGGAACAGGGAAAACGACTATAATAAGTTCACTGGTTAAAACCCTGGATGAGTTTAAAATACAATACATTTTGCTGGCACCAACAGGAAGGGCAGCCAAGGTCCTTTCTACATATACCCAGAGACCTGCCTTCACTATTCATAAAAAAATCTATATTCAAAAATCTGCCAGGGAAGGTACGGGCATTTTTGTTCTTGAAAAGAATATGCATAGCAATACTTATTTTATTATTGATGAAGCCTCGATGATCACAAATCAGACGCAGGAACTTAACATTTTTGGTACAGGAAGGTTGTTGGATGATCTGTTAGAATATGTCTATAATGGTAAAAACAATAAACTGATTTTAATAGGAGACACAGCCCAGCTTCCACCGGTTGGTCTTGATATAAGTCCGGCTCTGGACAGAGAAATACTTAAGAATTATGGCTATGAAGTCACTGAAAGCTACCTCAAAGATGTTATCCGGCAATCCATGGGATCCGGTATACTTTTTAATGCTACTGCCCTCAGGGACCTTTTGGACAATAATAAAATATCATTACCCCCTGTCAGAATAAAAGGATTTCCGGATATCGTACCACTTTCCGGTGCAGACTTGCTGGAGGAACTTAGTAAAGCATATGATAAACATGGCCATAATGAAACTATTGTTGTCACCCGTTCAAATAAAAGGGCAAATAAATATAATCAGGGTATACGGAATCAGATACTAAACCGGGAATCAGAAATATCAAAAGGCGATTTTGTGATGATAGTCAGGAATAATTATTTCTGGCTTGATGAAAACCAGGTAACCGATTTTATTGCAAATGGCGACATAGCTGAGGTTGTAAGGATAAGTAATCAGGAAGAACAATATGGATTAAGGTTTGCCGATGCAACACTCCGGTTTCCTGATTACGGGGATATGATTGTTTCATGCAAGGTTATGCTCGATACTTTAATGATTGAAACAGCGGCTCTGGGCCACGAAAAAAATACTGAATTATACCATCGAATCATAGAAGATTACCCGGAGATTAAATCGAAACGGAAGCAATATGAAGCCGTTCGTGACCATCCATATTTCAATGCACTTCAGATTAAGTTTGCCTATGCTGTTACATGTCATAAGGCCCAGGGAGGACAATGGGAAGCAGTTTTTGTCGACCAGGGATTTATTACGGAAGATATGATCAATGTCGAATACCTGAGATGGCTGTACACTGCTTTTACACGTGCAACCCGGACATTATATCTTGTGAATTTCAGTTCCAGGTATTTTGAAGTGTAAACTGTTT
>CAZEKO010000208.1:0-1941 GCA_964512775.1 uncultured Bacteroides sp.
AGGTGTGCCACACCAGCAATATCCATAATTTCCTGAACGCTTCCGGTTGCCAATAGGGCAAAACCCGTATGTCTTACACTCATTACATCACTGTGATCACCAAAAATTGAAAGTGCCTGAGCAGCAAGACTGCGGGCAGAAACATGAAATACACCTGGCAATAACTCCCCTGAGATTTTATACATGTTCGGGATCATTAGCAACAAGCCCTGAGAAGCAGTAAAAGTAGTCGTTAGAGCACCTGCCTGCAGGGATCCGTGTACTGCACCAGATGCCCCTCCTTCAGACTGCATTTCGACAACCTGCACTGTCTCTCCAAAAATATTCTTCAAACCGAAGGCGGACCATTCATCGACATTTTCGGCCATATTGGATGAAGGAGTAATAGGATATATTGCAGCAATCTCGCTAAACATGTAAGCAACATGTGATGCAGCTTGATTTCCATCACATGTAATGAAATTCTTTTTTTCAGCCATTTCTATGTATTTAAATATTTAATAAACAATAATTAACTCATCCCGCATTCATGGAAATCAGGAATTCCTCATTTGATTCAGTTTTGGACATACGGTCGATCAGAAATTCCATTGCTTCGATCGGTGTCATATCGGAAAGATAATTCCGAAGGATCCAGATCTTATTGAGCATTTCTTTTTCAAGCAATAATTCTTCCCTTCTTGTGCTGGTGGCATTAAGATCCACCGATGGGAAAATACGCTTATTAAAGAGCTTCCGGTCAAGTTGTAATTCCATATTCCCGGTTCCTTTGAACTCCTCAAAAATCACATCGTCCATTTTCGAGCCCGTTTCTGTCAGAGCTGTGGCAATGATCGTAAGTGAACCCCCGTTTTCAATGTTCCTGGCTGCACCGAAAAAGCGTTTTGGCTTCTGTAATGCATTAGAATCGACTCCTCCGGAAAGAACCTTCCCGGAAGCGGGTGCTACAGTATTAAATGCCCGGGCAAGCCTGGTTATCGAGTCAAGCAGGATCACTACATCATGTCCGCACTCGACCATTCTTTTAGACTTTTCCAGAACAATATTGGCAATCCTGACATGCCGTTCAGCAGGTTCATCAAAAGTAGATGCGATGACTTCTGCTTTTACATTGCGTTCCATATCTGTCACTTCTTCAGGCCTTTCATCGATCAGTAAAATGATAATGTATGCCTCGGGGTGACTTGCTGCAATGGCATTGGCAATCTCCTGCAAAAGAATGGTTTTCCCGGTCTTGGGCTGTGCAACAATTAGTCCTCTCTGTCCTTTACCAATTGGAGAAAACATATCAACCACACGACAGGAGATACTACTCCTCACTCCTTTCTGTACAAGTTTGAATTTTTCATTTGGGAAAAGCGGGGTAAGAAAATCAAAGGGGATCCTGTCACGAATAAATTCGGGATTCCTGCCATTGATCTCTTCAACCTTAATCAGTGGAAAGTATTTCTCACCATCCTTTGGAGGCCGTATTGTACCTGTTACGGTATCACCTGTTTTAAGCCCGAAAAGTTTGATTTGAGATTGGGAAACATAAATATCATCGGGAGAATTCAGATAATTATAATCCGAAGATCTTAAAAATCCATATCCATCCGGCATAATTTCAAGCACACCGGAAGCCGATATGATACCCTCAAACTCAAATGTTTTATCAACCTGTCTCCTTTCGTGCCTTTGATAATGTTCCTGTGGTTCCTTTTCAATTACTGCAGGTCTTTCAAGGGTCTCCTGATTATTGTCATCAGAGATAGTTTTCTCCTCGAGGGTTACTGCTTCTTCGTCCAGGCTAAGGGTTAAAATCGGATTTTCATCGACAGGTATATCGGTAGGAGGAGGAATACTTATAAATTCTTTGTCATCTATTAAGTTTTCTGCGATTTCTTCTCTCCTGACTTCTTTTCTATCTTCTCTTTTATATTCTCTTCTATCTCCTCTTCT
>CAZEKO010000208.1:2041-4117 GCA_964512775.1 uncultured Bacteroides sp.
GACTCGGAGGCCGGAACGCCGCTATGTTTTTTTTCAGCCGCAGCGATGGCTTGCTCATCAAGGATCCTGTAGATCAGGTCTGGTTTACGGAATGACTCAACCCGTTTAATCTTCAGATTTTTCGCAATTTCCCGGAGTTCGGGCAAAAGCATTTTATTAAGTTCAAGAATATCGTACATAAGTATAAATTAAATTAGTTAAATTCTGTGTGAAAAATATTTCAGTCCCGGGTCTTAAAAAAAACGGGTAGACGGAAAATTCATTATTAATATCTTCGTTCGAATAAAACAACGAATCAGGTTAAATATGGATATTATAAGTAAAGAAATTCAATTATTTGAGGCTGGAAAAATCAGCTATTCAATAGGTATAAAATGGAAATTCAGTGCAATAATAACCATTTCGTAAGAATTACCAAAAAAAACATAATAAAAATATTCCTGTTGATGATTTTTTATTGAAAAAATTAGTTTCTACTTGTAACAAAGATTGTTTTTCTACGTATAAAGGACGTTAATTTTCAAATTAAATGAGACAACTTAAAATAATCAAGCAGGTTACTAACCGGGAAACTCCTTCCCTTGATAAGTACCTCCATGAGATTGGTAAGGTAGATCTCATTTCTGCTGAAGAAGAAGTTGAACTGGCCCGAATGATAAGGAGTGGCGACCACGATGCACTGGATAAGCTCATTAAAGCAAACCTTAGATTTGTGGTATCTGTTTCAAAACAATACCAGAATCAGGGGCTTAGTCTCCCCGACCTTATCAATGAAGGGAATCTTGGTTTGATCAAGGCTGCACAGCGCTTTGATGAAACCAGAGGTTTTAAGTTTATTTCATATGCCGTCTGGTGGATAAGACAATCCATACTACAGGCTCTTGCTGAACAAGCAAGGATTGTGAGACTTCCACTTAATAAGATCGGTTCAATAAATAAAATCAACAAGACATTCTCTGAACTAGAACAGAAGCATGAACGTGAGCCTTCTTTCCTTGAAATTGCGCAGGCCCTGGAATTAGTCCCTGAAGAAGTCAAGGAAGCTATTCGTAGTTCGGGCCGTCATGTCTCCATGGATGCTCCACTCTCTGAAGGAGAAGAAGGAACCATGTATGATGTCATGCTCAGCAAAGATGCACCAAGTCCGGATAAAGGTTTGCTTACAGAATCCCTTCGTAAAGAGATCGAACGTGCACTTTCTACATTGACAAACCGCGAGGCCAGTATAATCAAATTATACTTCGGTCTGAATGGCAAACATCCTCACACCCTTGAAGAAATAGGTGAACAATTCAATCTAACCCGGGAAAGGGTCAGGCAAATTAAGGAAAAGGCTATTAAGCGTTTAAAACATACTACACGAAGTAAGATACTAAAAACGTATCTGGGATAAATCAATTGAAAATGTCTCACCTCATAGCCCCCTCAATTCTCACTGCCAGTTTTCTTGATCTCCGGAAGGAGGTCGAAATGATCAACCAGAGTGATGCTGACTGGATCCACCTTGATATTATGGACGGTGTATTTGTCCCTAATATTTCCTTCGGATTTCATATAATCAGCCAGATCAAAGCAATTGCTAAAAAACCACTCGATGCCCATCTAATGATTGTGAATCCAGATCGGTACCTGGAAGAATTTAAACACTCCGGGGTTGATAAACTGACGGTCCACTATGAAGCAAACATTCATCTTCACCGGACTGTACAACAGATCAAATCATTAGGACTGAATGCAGGAGTGGCAATTAATCCGCATACTCCTGTTGACGTTCTTGAAACTATCTTACCTGAACTTGACATGGTTCTTAACATGACCGTTAATCCCGGTTTCGGTGCCCAGGCATTTATCGATTTCAGCTTTAAAAAAATAAAGGAATTAAAAAAGTTGATAAATGAAACCGGCTCAAAAGCCATGATCCAGGTCGATGGTGGAGTGGATCTGACAAATATTCAATCTCTGGTTGAAGCAGGAGTTGATGTTTTCGTCGTGGGAAACACCGTCTTTTCTTCAGATAATCCCTTGCAAGTTATCCGTGACCTGAAATTATGTTGTAAGTAAATCCGGGGAAAAGTC
>CAZEKO010000209.1:0-4099 GCA_964512775.1 uncultured Bacteroides sp.
TCTGCAGAAGGTCATCCTTTTCTTGGCGAAGACAGGTTTTATCAGGGAAATGTTGTCATAAATAACCAGCTCTTCAGGGATGTGGAAATAAAATATGATATATGCAACCAGGAGATTATTCTGCAATACCAACATTTTTCAGGAGGTACAGATAAAATTATTCTTGTTAAGGAATTCATTGATGAATTTGTAATGGATGGCAAGCTATTTCGGAAATACAATTTTCCTGAAACTGTTCCGGGTTTCTATCAGGTTGTTTCCCAGAGTAATATTTATTGCCTCTACTATTGGGAGAAGGATCTTCTAAAAGGTTCCTCGGTTCAAAGTTTTTATAAATATTCGCCCGAAAGGAAATTATCATATCTGGTAATAGACAATAAGCTCAGATCTTTCAAAGGCAGAAGATCTTTTGTGAAATTATTTCCGCCAGAGTACCACAAGGATATAATGCAATTCCTGAAATCAAATAAGATATGGATCAGAGATGCTGATGAAATAAAGATCCGACAGCTTATGGCTCATTGTAACAAATTAATTCAGGGGAATTGATGTACAGTCAATTAATAGGCATATTATTCAGTTTAACCTGCCTTTCCTGGAATGCCAGCGATCCTGATATCTTTTTCTCCGGAGAATTTCAAAATACTCCGTTTGATCAATTTGTCAGTGATATCGAAATGCAGTCGGGGGCTAAGTTTTATTATTTAGAGGAGTGGATTTCCGGGATAATAATTACTGCATCAGGAGATCATATATCCCTTTCAGATATTTTGAACAAATACCTTTATGACAGAGGGCTGAACTTTTTAATAGATGATCATAAAAACGTATTTATTACCCGGGGTATCGAGCTCATTTCAAATCTTCCTGATTATCAATCACATAAACAACTGCAAATACCTGAAGAGCAATCAGACAAGAAGGAATTAACCCAAATTGAAAAGAAATATATTGAAGGTAGGGCACCCGGTATAGCTGAAACCATAGTTATCGGTAAAGAAGACGGTGATAAAATTCATGGCCGTGCTGCAATCAATGGTAAATTATGGGATATAGAATCCGGTGAGCCTGTAATAGGCGCTAATATCTACGTTGTAGAATTAAAAACAGGAGCGGTTACGGATATTAACGGGCAATTCAACCTGGTTCTGGAACCTGCCAGATATAGTGTGATGATCAGCTGTGTGGGCATGAAAGAGTTGCGATATTACTTACAGGTTTATTCAAGTGGACAGGTGAATATAGCGATGGAGAAAAAAATAATCCCAATTCTTGAAGTTGTTGTGAAAGCTGACCATTACCAAAATGTGCAGGGTATTCAAATGGGATATGAACGTCTGGATATAAAAACCATTAAAGAAATTCCAATGGTCATGGGAGAAAAAGACCTTCTGAAAGTGGTACAGTTGCTCCCGGGTATCCAGAGTGTCGGAGAGGGTTCATCGGGAATAAATGTGCGGGGGAGTCCTGCAGACCAGAATATTTTTTATATAAACAAAATGCCGGTTTACAATCCTTCTCACCTTTTTGGATTTTTTTCTGCTTTTAGTTCGGATATTATTAAAGATTTCAGTTTTTATAAGTGTAATGTACCTGCAAAATATGGCGGCAGGCTTGCATCATTTTTTGATATCTCAACTAAACAGGGAAATAATAAGAAGTTTTCAGCCAGAGGAGGAATTAGTCCCGTTACAGGTCATATTGCAATAGAAGGACCATTGAAAAAAGAACACAGCTCATTTATTGTCAGTGCCCGTTCCACTTATTCTGACTGGCTGTTGTCAAGGATGGAAGATCCGGATCTCAGAAACAGTGATGCATCATTTCGTGACTTTACAGCTAAAATTAATTCAGAGATTAATGACAAAAACCTGTTAAAAGGATTTCTATATTATTCATATGATCGTTTTTCTCTTGCTTCAAGTAATAAGTATCAATATTCCAACCTTGGAGGATCGATCGATTGGCGGCATCTTTTTTCCTCTTCCCTTTTAGCGGATTTAACCGCAGTATACAGTAAATATTCGTTCAAAGCAATTGATAATATCTTCCCTCCAATGGCTTACAGTCAGAAATACACGATGAATCATTATGAATTTAAAGCCGACTTAATATGGTACCCTGGCCAGAAACAGACTGTGACATTTGGAGGGAACTCAATCATATACGGCTTGATCAGAGGGGATATTCTGCCTTCGGGAGATGAATCAATAAGGATTCCGGTGACATTGGGAAATGAAACAGGCTTAGAAAGTGCTGTTTATATAAGCGATGAGATAAAATTATTGCCCAGACTTACTATTTATGGTGGGCTGCGATACAGTTTTTATACATTTCTGGGACCCGGCACTGTTTATGAATATTATCCAGACGGTCCAATGCTCAAAATAAACATCATGGACAGCCTGATCTTTAAACGGGGAGAAATTATTCAGAAATATTCCGGCCCGGAGTTAAGAAGTGCAATTAATTACAGTACCGGACCCAACAGCTCTCTGAAGATCTCTTATAACCGGATCAGGCAATATCTGTTTATGCTCAGCAATACAATTGCAATATCACCGACTGATCAATGGAAACTGTGCGATTATTATATCAAGCCACCCTGGGCTGACCAGGTGTCAATTGGTTACTATAAGGATCTTCCCCGCACCGATGTGAATACTTCAATCGAAATTTATTATAAAAAGATTCATAATGCAGTTGATTTCAAAGATGGAGCAGTCTTCCTTACCACACGAAATTTTGAAACGGAGTTATTGCAGGGAAATCAATCTGCATATGGCATTGAATTGTTGGTGAAGAAAAATTCCGGAAAATTGAACGGGTGGGGATCTTATACTTACTCGCATTCAGAAGTTCTGATTAATGGAGAATCCCCATGGGAAAAAATCAATCTCGGTCATCCGTACCTTTCAAATTATGATAAACCTCACTCTTTCAACCTGGTCATGAATTACCACACAAATCTAAGGTTAGGTTTCTCAACCAATATAGTTTATTCAACCGGACGGCCAGTTACTTATCCATTATCTATTTATTATATCGATGGCCAGCCTTATGTAAATTATTCATTACGAAACGAATATAGAATCCCTGACTATTTCCGGATAGATTTATCAATAAATTTTGAAGGGACTCTCAAAGCCAGGAAGATTGCTCACAGTTACTGGATGATAAATGTTTACAATCTGACTGGCAGAAAAAATGCCTATTCTGTATTTTTTAAATCAGAGGATGGTAAAATTAATGGCTACAGGATGTCAGTTTTTGGTACTCAGATAGTTACCATATCGTGGAATTTTAAGCTTGGAAACTATGCGAGTGAATGAAATAATATTGATTTTAATGTTGATTATCACTCTGCCTGAGGGATGTATTGATCCGTACTATCCTGACCTCGATGATAGTCAGCAATCTATTGTTATCGATGGGACCTTAACTGATAAAGAAGGATACCATTATATACATATTTCCCTCTCAGTTCCAACCAAATCTCCTAAGAATATACCGGTACAGAATTGTATAGTTGAGGTTATTGATGATACAGAAAACACAATTCAGTTTTATGAGAGCGAGCCTGGCTTATATGAGCAATGGATAAATCAGGAATATTTAAAAACAGGTAAAAAATATAAATTAAGGGTGACAGTTGCGGGTTCGGTATACGAATCACAATATGAAACATTGTTGCCATGTCCTCCTGTTCAAGATATATATTATGAAATTGCAAAAAAAGAAACAGCTGATCCGGAAAAAACTATCCATGGTATACAATTTTATACAGATCTGGTTGCTCACAACGGATATGCCAGGAATTACAGATGGGAACTTGAGGAAACATGGGAATACCATGCAGAATATCTGATACGTTATTATTTACAATATAATAGCCGTAATGATTTAGGTTCAGAATCCGATTCCTTATACTATTGCTGGTCGACAAATTCAATTAACGAAATTTATACCGGAACAATCAACCATCTGACTAAAGATAGCCTTGCCAGAATACCTCTCAGATACGTATCAAATGAAACCAGCCGGTTAAAAGTGAGATACAGTCTTTTTATTAAACAATATTCCCTGAGCGATACTGCAT
>CAZEKO010000210.1:0-4093 GCA_964512775.1 uncultured Bacteroides sp.
TTATTTCCAGGCATCTCCTTGAATAGAGCATTACAACATTCGCATCTTTGGTCTCGATCAATTGCTCCAGTTCCTTCTCCAATTCAGGAAATCTGCCTTTTATGGAGGTATATATTGTTTCAAGTTCTTTTATTTCGGCAGACCAGATCTGCATGTGAGTAAAATTTATTCTCGCTATATTTATTTAAAATTAAGATAATTCCCATTTAAATTCAAAAAGCAATTCATTTTAAGTTTATTTAGATGTTGTATTTTAGTATAAATAAAAAGTAAATAGAATGAATATCTTATCAAAATCCTTGATCCTGGTTATTGTAATATTTAATACTCATGTAAGCAATTGTCAGGATCAGATTCCCTTTCTCCAGAAAAAAGATAATACAACACAATTAATAGTGGAGGGTAAACCTTTTATCATTCTTGGAGGAGAATTAGGAAATTCTTCTGCATCTTCTATTCAGTATATGCAACCAATCTGGCCAAAATTAAAAGCCATGAATCTTAATACCGTTTTGGTTCCGGTTTATTGGGAGCTTATTGAAAGCGAAGAAACCAAATTTGATTTTTCCCTTATTGAACAATTAATATCTGAAGCCCGGAATAACGAATTAAAAATAGTTTTTCTCTGGTTCGCATCCTGGAAAAATAGCATGTCCTGTTATGTTCCCGCCTGGGTTAAGCTGAACCAGGAAAAATTTCCAAGAATAAAAGACGATAAATTTCGAAGCCATGAAATATTGACCCCTTTTAGCGAAAATAATTTACAGGCAGATTTAAACGCTTTTGAAAAATTAATGAATTTCATTAAAGATTTTGATGGTAAAAACCATACTGTAATAATGGTTCAGGTAGAAAATGAAATCGGTATGTTACCAACAGCAAGAGATTATTATCCTGTTGCAAATGAGTTATTTAAAAAAGATGTGCCAGCAGATTTAATTACATATATGCAACTTAATAAAGCCAAACTTGTACCTGAGTTTCTGGCAATATGGGAGAAAAATGGTTTCAAAACTTCCGGGAATTGGGAAGAAATCTTTGGTAAAGGAGTTCATACTGATGAAATTTTTATGGCATGGTATTATTCAAAATATACAAACAAAATTATTGAAGCTGGAAAAAAAATCTATCCTTTACCAATGTATGTCAATGCAGCATTGAACCGGCCAAATAGAGCTCCGGGAAGCGGATATCCAAGCGCAGGTCCATTACCTCATTTAATGGATATCTGGAAGGCAGCCGGGCCATCAATAGATTTTCTTGCACCAGATATTTACTTTCCTGATTTTAAACATTGGACCGATTTATATACCCGGCAGGGAGATCCCTTATTTATTCCGGAGCACCGCTTTGACAATACAGCAGCGTCCAAATCATTATATGCAATCGGACATTATAATGCCCTGGGATTCTCACCTTTCTCAATTGAATCTACTGATAAGCCAGATGATGAACCACTCGGGAAAATGTATAACCTGATTTCACAACTTGCACCAATTATTACATCAAATCAGGGGCAAGGTAAAATTGAGGGAGTTTTGCTTGATAAGGAAAATCAGGATACGATAATTCAAATGGGAGAATATGAATTCACCTTTCGTCATGAATATACATTAGGCTGGTCGCCTGGAGCTAAAGAAGATGAATGGCCTTTGGTAAGTGCAATTATTATTCAAACAGGGGAAGAAGAATTCTATATTGCAGGTACTGGCATAGTAGTAACTTTTAAACCTTTAAATAACGATTCAATAAATGTCGGAATATTAAAAGTTGATGAAGGTAAATTTGAAAATAATAATTGGAAAATCCTGCGGCATTTAAATGGTGACCAGACTCACCAGGGACGACATTTACGTATTCCTGCAGGAGAATATACTATTCAAAGACTTGAACTATATACATATAAATAAACTGAAAACAAATATAAAGAGATACAGTACTTATGGCAGCCCGCGAAATAATTAAGGAAACAACTTATTGTGCGCTTGTTACAATAGATTCAACGGGGCAACCACAGGTACGGACAATAAAGTAAATAAGCTTGTCATGGTTTTTGAGATAGATTAACTGAATTAACTCCTTAAATAGTTGGATAAACACGTCTCCGAATAATAATTAATTAAAGTTTCCTACCTATTAAAATACTGTATATCAATTATTTAAAATGTCGATTTTTCATACAATAATGATATTTATATATCTGTTATACAGAGCATTACACTGGCATTGTCATTTTATGCAGCCGACTTTTTCTCCAAAACCATTGAAAAAAGTTTCATTATCTCTTCAGCCCTATGGCTATCCCTGATTATTTCTTCAAACAACTCTATGCAATCGATCTTCAATATTTCACCAATTCCATTAACGATTTCCCAGAATATTTCCATTAAATACCGTGTGATGTTCTCCTCCTGTGCCTGAGAGCTCAGGAGATCAAAGATGCTTCCAAGGCTTTTACCATAATGCATCTGTTTATACAATAACAGCATAATGTATTGCATCATGGACAATGTGGCGGCACCAATCTGTGAGTCGAAGTTGATGCTCTGACATTTGCCAAGCTGTAAGTGTTGCTTTGCATCCTTGAAAAATACCTCACAGCTCCACCTGATGTGATACGTTTCTATCAATTTGTTAAAACCCAATTCCAGATCGTTTGTCAGCAGGAGCCTCCATTTACTTCCTGACCCAATCTTTACAAAGAACAGGTTCACCCTGCGGTTATCATACAAAACGGGAACCTTAATGTAGCGGGCACTATACTTCCTGCTTCGTTTCGCTTTCTCCCGGTACCGTTTTCTCAGAGCGGATGCCTCCATTTCTTCACCATTAAGGCAATCCAGGTATAAAATAGAACCCATCTTTACCATGGCAATAAGCTTAATGTTTTTGGTCCGGTACGATTCTATCCGGGCAAGGATCTCCTTTGAGAAAAACCAGCTGTCAAAAAGAACGTAATCAAAAATCAAACCTCTCTTTATCGCCCTGTATAACATGGCCAGGACACTCTGAGCTTTGCTGATGTCAGCTTCCGACTTCCGTATATACCCCGGACTATTCTTGTCCCTGTTTTTCCTGAACTGCTTTTTCCTCTGCGACGGTTTTAGCCCGTATAATGGCGCTGTCTTCTCCTTTTCTCTGACCAAATTTTCTTTCTGTTCTAACATGACCTGTGCCTGATTCATCTTCTTGCGAAGTCTCGATTGTTTCTCCTTGGAGTGGATAACCCGTTTTTGCTGCTTTTCATACTCCAACTGTATGGTCTTCTTTGAGGAAGATTCTAATTCCTCTTTTAACGAGTTCAGTATAGCCCTGCTCTCCAGGTGCTTCTTCCTGTATTCCTGGTATGCAGCTTTGGCCTGCTTTGCTTTTTGCCTGGCCCGGTTACCTTTACTCCGTGCCTTATCAAGTTCACCTCCCCGCTCACGATGCAATGAAAAATCCACAGGAATAAAACTGACACCATCCCAGTAACCACATACCAAAATCTTGTAACCCAAGATAAACCGGCCGGCAACGTGATCATACACTTTGCTTACTCCTTCTATCTTTTTCCCACTTTTCCCTGTTGGACTGTCATCAAATATCAGTGCTCTGATCCTGCCACAATTGTCAGTTATCCGGCCGGAGAGGCTCAGATACCGCTTTACAAACAGATACAGAATAGTGCGCCAACTGATATTTTCATTACCAAGCAGATCGTAATAAGGATTCTTTCTCCCATCGGCTTTTGAGAGCTTCCCCACTTGCCTGGAAAAGTAACTGTTAATATTCCTGTTCCGGTAAAACAGCATGACCAGCAATACAGACAATATCAGGGTTACCCTGATCCCACTTTGTTTGACGTGTTCAAACCGCCCGAATATGCTCTGTATGTCAAAGAACCTTAGACTATCCTCCAGACATAAGCCTGTTTTATTGTCACTGTCAATGAATTTTTGAAATTCACCTAAATTTTTCGTAATTTTAACTTGTTGCATGTCAAATTTGGTTGTAACTAACTCAAATGTAGCTAATTAAGCTACGACATGCAACATTTTTTATCTACATAATACCCTAATTATCAACAATTTATCAACCCGGAAACTTTAGT
>CAZEKO010000211.1:0-4083 GCA_964512775.1 uncultured Bacteroides sp.
TTTCAAATTCTAGTCACTTCTTTTATGGTTTTTCCGATATCTGCAGGGGATTCAACGACATGGATACCGCATTCCCTCATAATATTCATTTTGGCACTTGCGGTATCATCCTTACCACCGATAATTGCCCCTGCATGTCCCATTCTTCGGCCTTTAGGAGCTGTCTGTCCGGCAATAAATCCAACGACTGGTTTCGTGCCATTTTCCTGAATCCACCGGGCAGCTTCTGATTCCATGTTACCTCCAATCTCCCCAATAACGATAATTCCTTCTGTTTCATCATCAGCCATAAGCAATTTAACTGCATCGAGAGTGGTAGTTCCGATGATAGGATCCCCTCCTATCCCGATACAGGTGGATTGTCCCAATCCCTGTTTGGTAACCTGGTCAACCGCTTCATATGTCAATGTCCCTGAACGGGAAATAATCCCAATTGATCCTTTTTTATGAATAAATCCTGGCATAATCCCCACCTTGCATTCTTCGGGAGTTATCACTCCGGGACAGTTAGGTCCGATCATCCGGCAATTTTTATCTTTCAGGTATACTTTCACTTTTACCATATCCTGTGTCGGAATGCCTTCTGTTATAGTTACAATGACTTTAATTCCAGCATCGGCAGCTTCCATAATGGCATCAGCGGCAAAAGCAGAGGGTACAAAAATAATTGATACGTCAGCACCAGTTTTCTGAACTGCTTCATAGACAGTATTAAAAACCGGCCTGTCGAGATGCATCTGTCCACCTTTACCCGGTGTTATACCACCTGTGATATTTGTTCCATACTCTATCATCTGTGCCGCATGGAAAGTACCTTCACTTCCGGTAAAACCCTGCACAATTACACGTGAATGTTTATTTACCAGTACGCTCATAAGCCTGACGGAAAAATGACCAACAAATGTAGTTATTTAGGATAATCTGAACAATTTATCTATTTTTATTCAAATAAAATTCAAGCAATTAATCTTAACAGAATATGATAACTTTATACGGGCTGGTTCTTTCATTTGTACTGCAGTTTGTAGCCGCATATCTGGCAATCAGTCTTACCAAAGTCACCAGATATAATATTTCATGGATTCTTATTTCTACAGCTCTTATATTGATGGCCGCACGAAGGTTTACTGAAATTCTTCCCTATATTTTCCCAACTTATTCCAGGGATTTTACTAATCTGAGTATCTGGTCAGGTATTATCACATCTATATTGGTTACAATCGGGATTATTTTTATAAGAAAGATTTTTCAATCTCTTGCTGAGGCAGAGAAAATAAGGAAAATTTCAGAAGCGAGAATCCTTAATGCTATTATTCAAACAGAGGAAAAGGAACGCCGGCGTTTTGCTAAAGACCTTCATGACGGACTGGGGCCTATTCTTTCAACAGCTAAAATGTCCCTATCCGCATTACAAAGATGGGAGCATCCAGAAAGAAACGGGAAAATTATTAAAAACACTTCGGAATTAATTGATGAAGCAATCGACAGCCTGAAAGAAATTACAGATAATATCAGTCCTCATATACTCAGCGATTTCGGTCTGGAATCCATGCTGGGTTCATTTATAAATAAGATTAATTACACAGGTGAGATAAAGGTGGATTTTACCTCAAACCTGAAGGGACAAAGATTTATTTCTGAAGCAGAAGTTATAATTTATCGGTGTATATGTGAACTTATTAATAATACCATCCGGTATGCACAGGCAAAAAATATTGCACTAAGTATTTTAAAAACCCCGGAATTACTGGTAGTTCATTACAGGGATGATGGAAAAGGATTTAATCCTGAATTTGCAGAAAGGGAAGAAGTTCAGGGAACAGGCTTATATAACATTCAATCAAGGATCAATTCAATAAACGGCAGATTTTCAGTCCAGAGTGAACCAGGTAAAGGGATGGAAGCCGAACTCGTCGTAAAGATAAAAGCCATTTTAAAATGAAAAAAATAAGAGTATTTCTGGTAGATGACCATAAACTATTCAGGAACGGCCTGTCATTATTACTTGAAGGCGAAAAAGATATCATTGTTTGTGGTGAAGCTGAAAATGGCCAGCAATTCTGTGAGGCTATTGAAAAAGAACAACCGGATGTGGTACTTATGGATATTGAAATGCCGGTTATGGATGGATTCGAAACTACAGAAGTTACCTGCGGTAAATATCCTGAACTCAAGGTAATTGCTCTGACGATGTTCGGTGAAGAACAGTATTACCTGAAAATGATCGAGGCTGGTGCAAAAGGATTTTTATTAAAAAATTCTGATATTGAAGAAGTTATCAAGGCCATAAAAACTGTTAATGACGGTGGCACATATTTTAGTCAGGAGATACTTTATAATATGGTCAAGAACATAAAGGAAGTACGCAAGGAAACAGGCCCGCCCATCCAGCTATCCCGCAGGGAACAGGAGGTATTAGAATTGATATGCAAGGGATTCTCAAATACAGAAATTGCATCTGAATTGAATATCAGTAAGCGAACTGTTGAAAAACACAGATCAAACATCCTGATCAAAACTCAGACTTATAATACGGCCAGCCTTGTCATGTTTGCTGTAGAAAATAAACTAATTAATATTTAACAGTTTATAATGAATTCATCCCAAATTATAATTTGTGCATGTACCAATCTAATATTGAGTTAATTAAAGCTCAACTAAGTATAAATACCTATATTCTACTTATCTGAATACGTATCACTTTTTACTCCCTAATTTTAAGTATTAAACGGCTTTTTTTGTCTATAAGATGGCCTTACTTTAGTAGAAAATTTCTTTCATGGGGAAATTATACGACCGCCTTAAAGAAGATGTCAGATTCGTTCACGGCTTACACTCATGCATTAACTGCGGAACATGCACTGCAATATGTCCGGCGGCATCATTCTGGGATTACGATCCACGCGAAATAGTCGATCTTCTTCAGGTTGAGGACGAGAATATTCTAGAAGATCTTCTTAAAGGGGAAAAAATATGGTATTGTGGACAATGTATGTCATGTAAAACCAGGTGCCCCAGAGATAATACCCCCGGAATGATCATCCAGGCTCTACGGAATTTATCCATTGATACTGGTCTCTATATGCATTCTTCAAGAGGCCGACAGATGTTTGCTCTGAAAAAACTGATTGGAGACACTATCCTTGCGAAAGGTTATTGCGTTCATGCAGATAACATTGATACTTCATTATTTCCTGAACAAGGCCCCATATGGGACTGGATCAGGAAAAACAGCAGTGAAGTTTATAACCAGTTTGGTAATTCATATAATCGCATCGGAGATGGTGTACTACGCAAAATCTCTGAGGAATCACTCCATGAGCTGAATGAAATATTCAGGATCACCGGTTCCACGCAGAGGTTTAACCAGATCGAACATGATGCGGTAAAATATGCCAAAAAAACTGATACTGATATTGATTCATCTGTTTGCAGCGACTATTTCCTGCAATCTTACTCAAATACCGATGATAATGTTAAAGTCTGAAAAAACTCAGAATATCTGGAAAGAATATCAGAAAGATATCGCTGATGATCATTATTATTATGTCAGAAGTTGTATCAGGCAGAATTTTTTCCCCGGAGCTGAAGAGGTATTTATTAAGATGATTAGTAAAGATCTTGGAAAAGACCTGTATCATGATAATGAACATACTACATGTACGGGCATTGGCTACCATACAGATCTTGTCAAGTTGGAAACTACAATGACTGTCATTGCGAGGCAATTTGCATTAATGACAGAAGCAGGCTACAAGAATCTGTTAGTTTCATGCGTAACATCTTTCGGGCTTTACAACGAAATCCTTGAGATTTGGAAGGAAGAACCTGAAATTGAAGACAGGATACGTGACTATCTGTATAAAGCAACAAGAAAAACTTTCAAGATACCTGAAAATCTTGTCCATGCAAGTGACCTTATTTATAAATATAAGGACCAGATTGCTGCCAAAGCTGCTTATAAGCTGATCAACAGGGAAACAGGAGAACCTCTCCGTGTAATTGACCACATCGGGTGTCATTATGCTAAAATGTTTCCTGAAAAAGGAATTGGTGGGGCGGAATATCCACGGGTACTGTCAG
>CAZEKO010000212.1:0-4081 GCA_964512775.1 uncultured Bacteroides sp.
TTTGTTCAAAGAGTTTACGATCCGTAATATCCTCATATGTACCCAGAAGACCAATCACATTTCCATTTTTGTCTAGCAAAGGTAATTTATTGGTTTCCACCCACATCATACTACCATCCGGTTTATCCAAGGGTTCCTGATATTTTAATTTAGATTGTTTGGTCTGCATTACGAATGTATCATCAGAACGGTAAAGAGTGGCAGTTTTTTTCCAGGAAAGCTCAAAATCATCCATTCCAATAATATCTGAAGGTTCATTTAATCCGGCATCTATCGCAAAAGGTTTATTGCATCCAAGGTATTTGAAATTAGTGTCTTTCCAGAAAATTCTTTGCGGTATGTGATCCAACACCAGCTGAAGCATAGTTTCAGGAGCAAGTACATTCTTTTTAAGTTCACGAAATAAAGCCTGCAAATCACCTTGTGATTCGTCGGTATGCTGAAGTACAGAAATCTGCTCTTCCAGCTGTTGTAACCTGGAAAGTAATTCATTAATAGTGGGTTGTTTTTTCATTCGAATTTAGTTTTTATTCCACTTGAATTGAGCAGGAAAAGGTTATCATTTTCAAAAAGGAGAGAGCTAATAGAGTTGGTATTGGAATAGAACGGAACATCCAGAATAAAAACTTTATTATCAAAATAGCCGGTAATTTTTTCGACATTGGTATGTCCTGTAAGAATTTTAGAGACGTTGTAATAATTCAATATCTTCTCTAAATCAGTATTTGTGACTTGTTCATATTTAATATTATCTTCAAGATAACCCCTGTACCAGAATGGACCACTATCGCCCATAATCAGTTCTTTTGTAGAGATTCCATATTTCCTGTTCCGTTCAGGATGATTTATATAAAACCTTACCATTTCATTGATTTTATCTAAACTAAGGCCAAGTTCAATAATTTCAGGAGATATTCCTGCATGGACAAATAATTTATCATCAATTTTTATTACTGTATTCTTTGATCTTAACCACTTACCAAGAATAGTTTCTTTTGTGAACAGATACCCATATGAAAGTTTTAATTTCTTGCACAGGTAATAATATTTATCAGTAATATAGTTTTGATTTTTCAACAAAACCAGAATTTCATGATTACCATATAATAAATGAACAGCACCACCCTGGCTCATTGCCTGATGATCAAGTTTATAAATAAGCCATAAAGCTTCAGTAACTTTATCACCCCTGTCAAAAATATCTCCCAGAAAAACCAGATGTCCCTTGTCCCAGTTCCAGTTTAGATGTGTATCAATAATACTATTATTTATCAATAATTTTACCAGGCTGTCATATCCTCCGTGTATATCCCCTATAACCAGTATCCTTTCTACATTTTTAAATTCAGATGATTGCAGGTAGGTATCTTTCAGAATAAAATAATTATTAGTATCCCTGAAAAATCCTTTCATCAAAAAAGTATCGGAATTAGTTTTAAATGATCTGGTAATTTTTTTAGTGATATTTTGTACTGAATCATGATGAAAGTAATATGCTTTTATTCTTTTATTATTATCCCATGAAATGTATGGTCCATCAGTAAGTTCGGGCAGGTTTTTTTCAAACCTGAATTTAAGGTATTTAGCCACTTCAGAGTTGTTCGATTTTACTGCAAAATCATAAGCATTCAGATATATTTTATTTTGAAGATTCAGATATGCTCCATGTCTGAGCAGAATTTTGATAATACCCACATCTCCATTGATTGCTGCATAAATTAGAGAATGATTTCCCTCAATATCGCGATCGTTAATATTTGCATTATAATTCAGTAAGGTATTGATTTTATTCCTGGAACCATCTGAAATAGCATACATAAGAGGACTTTTTCCATCCAAATACATATTTGGATCAGCACCTTTTATTAATAAAAACTCAACGACTTTATTGGATCCCGATTGAATAGAATAGATAAGTAATGTCGTGCTGTCTTCACCATAAATTCCATTAATATCATTATTCTTGATAAACTCAGTAATTGCCGGTATATCATTGTTGCTGATATATTTAAAAACAGGCGGATCATTGGCTGATATACCAGTTATGGTTATAAAAATCAGGATAAATTGAAGTATGCTTAACTTACTCATTAAGAATGACTATCAAATGTGTAAGAAATCGAGATTCAAAGATAAAAAAAATAGAAGGGATTGAAGGGAAAGTAGTTATTTGGGTGTTAAAAGTTCCAGCGAAGTCTCAGATAAGAAAACATGACATTTTCCCGGGTGTTAGCAGAGGTTAACGGATTTTCGAATTCACCTGAAAAGTACTGTAAAAAAAGACTGAGGTCGATATTTTCCATCATATTATATGTAAAAGAAGGGCCAGTAAAGAAACCTTTCATTTCTGGAAAATACATTCCGGCAAAACTACCCCGGAAAAGAGGAGTAAATGGATAGCTGAGTGAGATAAATAATGAATATTCAGTAAATGCTAATGACTTAATATTTAAAGGAGATGTATAATAACCAAGGAATCCACCTGCCGGGACATAAGGTCTATTTGTGTACAGAAACTCACCCTGGAGGGAAAGGGAATTCTTAAAAGTATAATCAAGGCTTGTAGATAACATTATCATTCCGGTGGTATCCCTGAAAGAACTTATATCATGAAAATAAGTAGCTTCACCCCGAAATCCCGCATTAAGAATATTTCCTGACCAGCCAATTCCTGCTAAATAATCCCCTTCACTGAGAACGCCGCACAGGAATTGAATATCATATCCAAGTAAACTAAAATGAACCAGACCTGCGGCAGTAACTTTGTCAGAGCTATCTATTTTAGCAGCAAGCTCAACTGATGAGGTGTAACCCGTATAATATTTTAATCGAATTGCATCACTTCCTGGGCGCTCAATATAATCAATGTCAAAATAGGAGTAAGTATTAAATATATCGTTTGTATTCCATACATACGTTTGTCCCCAGTTAATTCGCTGACGACCAATAGTAGTCTCAAAATGTCCAACAGTATATTGAACAAATAAGCGGTCAATAGAAGTATTTAACACGTAAGATTTACCGGAAGAAATATTAAATGAAAGGTCCAACCAACCGTCATCTGAGCCAATTCTTTCCGTGTATCCGGGGTAATATTTAAAAGTTTCGCCATAGATCAAACGGGTTCTGAATTGAGCAGAAGCAGTAAGGTTTTTTATTGGATATAAATTGATGTTTAGGCGATTATGAAACAGATTTTCAGTAGTCCATTCTTCATCTATTTTCTGAAACATAATTGTTTGAAGACCTGAAAGATAACCATTGATTACAATTGGCTTTGTTTCATTCTGGCCGGAAATACTTGTCGAAATGAGACAGAGTAATATTATTTTCCGGAAAATTTTCATTAATTAATTTTTCAGTTCATCGCTAATAACTTTACCATCTTCCAGAGTGACTACTCTCCTGGCTTTTTTAACGACCCTTGGATCATGTGTAGAAAAAATAAAGGTTATATTTTCTTCCTTATTTAGTTTTTCCATAATATCCAGAAGATTACCTGCAGAAACCGAATCAAGGTTGGCCGTAGGTTCATCAGCGAGTATAAACTTTGGTTTAGAAGCCAGGGCTCTTGCCACAGCCACACGTTGTTGTTGCCCACCTGATAATTTAGATGGTCTGCTGTTCATCCTGTCGATAAGTCCAACTGCCTCGAGAAGCTCCCTGGTTCTCTTTTCACGTTCGGCCTTTGGCCTTCCCTGCAGGTGCATAATAAACTCTATATTTTCCTTTGCGGTTAATACAGGAATGAGATTATATGCCTGAAATACAAAGCCAATATTGTGTAATCTGAAATCAATGCGCTGTGAGGATTTCAGATTACCAATATCAGTCCCATTAATATGTATTTCCCCGCTGGATGGTCTATCGAGCCCTCCAATCATATTAAGAAGTGTAGTCTTACCCGAACCAGATGGACCGACAACAGCCGCAAATTCACCTTCTTCAAAACTGAGATCAATGCCTCGTATGGCATGTACCTCGATTTCAGATTCATCATAAATCTTCTCGAGATTCCTGATATCTATAACTTTCATTGTTATTATTATTAAGTAAAACTATTCTCTGATCATTAATAACA
>CAZEKO010000213.1:0-4047 GCA_964512775.1 uncultured Bacteroides sp.
ATTGACAGACCGGTAGAATTTTTCAAAACAACGGCTGAGTTATACCTGGTACAGGGTGTTGAATTTTATAACCATTTAAGTTTCCCATCCGGACATGCTGCCACTGCACTGGCAATTTTCAGCCTGCTGGCAATAATAACCAACAGGAAATGGTTGAAATTATTTTTCCTGCTCTGTGCAGTTATAGTCTCATATTCAAGAGTTTACCTTTCACAACATTTTCTCGAAGATATACTCTTTGGTTCTGTACTTGGAATTTTGGCGGTAATCATTTTTTATTGGTATTTTCATCGTTTGAAAATAGCCTGGGCTGATCATCCGGTTCAGTATTACTTCAGACCAGAAAAACAATGAATCTGTTAAACAGAAAATTCTTTCCTGAGCTCTTAATAATAATTTCAGGAGCTTTATTATATATTCCATTCCTTGGGGGCGTCCATTTGTTCGATTGGGATGAAATCAATTTTGCTGAATCGGCAAGAGAAATGATAGTTACCGGGGACTATCTCACAGTGAGTATTAATTTTGAACCATTCTGGGAAAAACCTCCTCTTTTTATCTGGTTTCAGGTGCTTTCAATGAAATTGTTTGGAATAAATGAATTTGCCGCCCGCTTCCCAAATGCGATATGCGGTATCTTCACTCTTCTTTTCCTTTATCGCACCGGCACTAAAATCCATGACAAATCTTTCGGATTATTCTGGATACTTGTTTATGCAGGTTCCATATTACCGTTCTTCTATTTCAAATCCGGGATCATCGATCCCTGGTTTAACCTGTTCATTTTTAGTGGGCTGGTCTGTTTCATCCTTTTTCTCGATACCGAAAAGCCTTCTCAAAGATGGTTCAGGCTGTTAGCCTCTGCTGCCTTAATCGGGCTGGGAGTGCTCACAAAAGGTCCGGTCGCGGTTTTAATATCTGGTCTGGTCATAGTTATATACTGGATTTTTAATAAGTTCAGACTGAAGATCAATGCCCTTGAAATACTGGGATACCTGTTTGTGTTGATTTTAGTTGGAGGTATGTGGTTCCTGATACAGATCATTATCGGGAATTATCAGGTAGTGGCTGATTTCCTGGCATATCAGCTGCGGCTATTTAAAAACCAGGACGCCGGTCACGGGGGATTTTTCCTTTACCATGCAGTGATCCTTTTCTTTGGTGTCTTTCCTGCATCAGTCTTTGCGCTCAAAGGTTTCAGGAGGGGGTATTATGATGATCCTTTCCAGAAACGGTTTAAATTCTGGATGATCATCCTCTTTCTGGTCGTTTTCATTCTCTTTTCAATAGTCAGGACCAAAATCGTACATTATTCATCTCTCTGTTATTTTCCCATAACCTATTTCGGTGCTTTTGCAATCAGCCGTATCATTAATAACCGAACCAGTAAATACAATTGGGTAAATATCATTTATTCAATAATAGGATTTTTATATGGAATCGCCGGTGTCATTCTCCCTTTCCTCATGATGAATAAAAACAAGATCCTGGAAGCTGGCTGGATAAAGGATGAATTCGCCGCCGCTAATCTTCAGGCTGAAGTCAACTGGTCCGGCTATGAAGCCCTGATCGCATTGCCTTTAATTGCCGGAATTATTATAGCCCTGTTACTTTTGAGGAAAAATAAGAAATTGGCCTATATCGTCATTTTTGGCTCTTCAATGATTTGGATTATCCTTAACATGCTGATAATCACCCCTAAAGTTGAAAAGATCACCCAGAATGCCTTAATAGAATTTTGCAAGGAACGTGCCGGGGAGAATTGCTATGTTCAAACTCTTGGTATGAAAAGCTATGCGCATCTCTTTTACACTGAGAAAAAAATACCGTTAAATGAAAACTTTAATGATAAGGAATGGCTTCTGTCAGGACCTATAGACAAACCGGTTTATTTTATTCTCAGGAACAGATCGGCGGTAAAGTATAGGGAATTATATCCCCATTTATCAACATATTATGAAAAGAACGGCTATGTGTTTTTAAAACGTGATGTGAAATAGATACCTTCTAATGATCGGGAAAAACGTAATAGCTATAGTACTGCCTGCCTATAATGCAGAGAAAACACTGGAATCAACATTCCGGGAGATACCGTTTGATATTGTTGATCATGTAATACTTGTGGATGACAGGAGCAGTGACAAAACTGTTGAATTAGCAAGGAAACTGGATATTAAACATATTATTGAACACAGCGAAAATAAAGGATATGGTGGAAACCAGAAATCATGCTATGATAAGGCCCTGGAAATTAACGCAGATATTATCGTGATGCTTCATCCCGATTATCAGTATACTCCAAAGCTCATTCATTCCATGTGCTATCTTATCGCAAATAATGTTTATAAGGTAGTCTTCGGTTCCAGGATCCTTGGAAAAGGTGCCCTGAAAGGAGGTATGCCTTACTATAAATATGTAGCTAACAGGATCCTGACATTGATTCAAAATATCCTTATGAATAAGAAATTGTCCGAATATCATACAGGTTACAGGGCCTTTTCTGCGGAAGTCCTCAGGAATATCAACTATAAGCTGAACTCTGATGATTTTATATTTGATAACCAGATGATTGCACAGATATTATGGGCAGGCTACGGTATCGCTGAAATTACATGTCCGACAAAGTACTTTAAAGAGGCGTCATCAATTGGTTTCAGAAGGAGTATGAAATATGGTATGGGCGTGCTTGGGGTTTCTTTTTCTTATTTATTTGCAAATCTCGGTATATATACTGCAAAAATTTTTCGCAAAGGATGAGTAAATTAAACTTCAGTCTGTCGTCAGGTTGTTAAAGTTTTATAATTTTAAGCTCCTTAAAAAAATAAAAAATGATCATAACAAAACGATCATATCCGCGGGCAGCTTTGCTGGGTAATCCTTCTGACGGTTACTTTGGTAAAACTATAGCTTTTCCCTTCGATAATTTTTTCGCTGAAGTTATGCTGTGGGAAACACCTGAGCTGGAAATATTACCGGCTGAGTATGATTCGAATATTTTTAACAGTATCTCTGAATTGTCACAGGATGTGAAATTATATGGATATTACGGCGGTATTAGGCTTCTTAAAGCGGCAGTCAAAAGATTTTATGACCATTGTTCGGAAAACGATATTAAACTCATCGGCCGGAATTTTACTATTCGTTACAAGTCGGATATTCCTTTTAAATTAGGACTTGCTGGTTCAAGCGCAATTATTACTGCCTGCATCAAAGCACTTATGATCTTTTTTGAGGTGGAAATTCCCAAACCTGTCCTGGCTAACCTGGTTCTGTCTGTTGAATTGGATGAACTTGGTATTGGTGCAGGATTGCAGGACAGAGTTGTTCAGTCTTATGAATCGCCTGTCTATATGGATTTCAACAAAAAACTGATAGAGAAACAGGGTTATGGTGATTACAGACCTCTTGACAGGAAATTATTCAGGAATATTTACATTGCTTACAGAACAGATCTTGCTGAGGGATCTGAAGTAGTGCATAATAACTTCAGGGAAAGGTATAATTTCGGTGATCCGGCAGTTCTGGCTGCTATCAAGGAATGGGCTGAACTAACAGTCAAAGGAATGGAAGCATTGGAGAAAGGAGATATGGTTAAACTTTCCGGGTACATAAACCGTAATTTTGATATCAGGAGATCCGTTATGAATATATCTGACAAAAATATCCAGATGGTGGAAACAGCCAGGAGTATTGGAGCAAGTGCGAAGTTTACAGGTTCCGGAGGTGCTATTATCGGGACGTTTGTGGATGATAAAATGTACAACCAGCTTGTTAAAACTCTGAATGGAATGAATATTCATGTTTTAAAACCATCGATTGTTCAGAATTAATAATGAATTATTATGAGCATTAAAAAAGCAGTCATTCCGGCAGCAGGATTTGGTACGAGGTTTTTGCCAGCTACTAAATCACAACCCAAGGAGATGCTTCCAATCGTGGATACACCTACAATACAATATGTTGTGGAGGAAGCTGTTGAATCCGGGATTACGGATATCCTGATGATCATCGGAAAAGGAAAACGGGCAATTGAGGAATATTTCGATA
>CAZEKO010000214.1:0-4045 GCA_964512775.1 uncultured Bacteroides sp.
CGCCTGCTGCTTCAATGGTTTCCAAAGTCAGGATGGGTATTTTATCCCCAAATACAAGCCATGCTTCAAAGGTATACATAGCCCTGAGGAAACGTGCTTCCGCCCGGAACTCGGCTTCAACTTCCGGATCAAGAGTGGTAAGCCCTATGATCCTTAATATATCATTGCACCGAAATGTACCCATACCAAGGCACAATTTCCACTTATCTGCCGGGTAGTTGTTATCAGTAAGAACATCCCACCGCTCAATCGCGTTTACTGTTATCTGGTCAGTTTCTTCAGACCCTTTGTATGCATCGTCCGATGCAGCGGATCCATAAGTCCAGTTCTGTATAGATGCACCCCAGGATACCTCCCAGACAGCACCGCCGTCGATTATTCCGTATGCTCCGATTAGCAAGGCATTTATACCTTTTTCATTGTAAAAAACGGTTTCTGATGAAGATCCCAAAGGTTCCTTAGTAAGAAATTCCTCCGAGCATGAAAATAATATGGCCACAAGTGCGAAAGAGGCCATAATGATCATTATTTTTTTCATAGTTTTTTATGTTTTAAGATTTATAATTTTTATAAATCATTATAACCCAAGTGTTAATCCAAAAAGGATCTGACGTGGTGTTGGCCATGCGCCCTGATCCAGTCCCATTTGATCACCAGATGAATTATATTCAGGATTAAGACCGGTGTACTTGGTAAGAGTAAACAGGTTGGTTGCCTGAACGTATACACGGAGGTTTCTCAACGTTAATTTGCTGGACCACTGCTGAGGCAGGGTATACCCTATCATCAGACTTTTCAGCCTGAGGAAAGAGGCGTCTTCAATAAAATGTGTGGAAGGCTGCTGCGAACCATCAGCCAGGTCAAATAATGGCAGGGTGGCATCCGCATTGCTGTTAAGATAAGGGCTATCCCATGATTCTTTCAGAGCTCTCTGGCTTATACCGCCATTGAACTGGCCAAAGTCGATCCAGCGGTTTACATAATTGATCATTTCATTCCCATAGCTGCCGTAAAAGAATGCATTAAGATCGATATCGCCATAACCCAGGTCTATGTTCAATCCTCCGGTAAAATCGGGATGGGGACTGCCAATATAGTCCATATCATCGGGATCGATCACACCATCATCATTTAAGTCACGGAATTTGAAATGGCCGGGTACGGTTGTATAACCAGGAAAATCCGGAGCATCTGCAGCTTCTGCATCATCCTGGATTATACCATCCATGTAGTATCCATAGAACTCAGGGAATGCAGTACCAACCGTTGCTCTTGTGTAGTTTATCTGGCGTAATCCACCTGCAATAATCTCTTCTTCAACATCCTCTGAAAGCTTCATGATCTCATTATGATAACGAGAGAAGGTGGCAGATGCACCATACCTGATCTTGCCGCTCAGGGCAGTATTGTGATATCCGAGTTCGATGTCAACCCCCGTATTCTTCATTTCACCTATATTAACATAAGGTGCATCTGCTGTTCCATTAACCTGTGGTATTTGAAGCCGGTAAAGCATATCAGTTGTATACCTTCTCCATAGGTCGATTTTGAAATTCAGAGTATTATTCAGGAAAATAGCATCCAGTCCGCCATCAAGTGTAGAGGTAGCTTCCCATGTCACATCGGGATTCCCGATGGCGCTAGGCTGGAAACCTTGAACTGATGAAGTGTTGGCACCGGTAATGTCATAAGCAGAGTGCATAATATGAGTACCGTATGTGGAAAAGACATTATAGTTCCCGATCCTGTCATTACCTGACTGGCCCCATCCAAAACGTACTTTGAGGAAATCAAGCCAGCCTCTGGTTCCCGCCATGAAATCCTCCTCTGTCAATGCCCAGGCTACCGAGAATGCCGGGAATATTGCATAACGGTTTTCGGCGCCAAAACGTGATGATCCGTCGCGGCGTAGAGTAAAGTCAACCAGGTATCTTCCCAGGTAGTCATAATTCAAACGTCCGAATATCGAGAAAAGTGCCCATTCCGAACTTGATCCGTTGTTAGTCTGGTTTATTTCCCCTACATCCAATTGCATGTAGTTAGGATCGATTGAGAAATACTGTGACCTGCCTGCATCCGTCCAATTATAAGTGTTTTCTATTGCCTCTGTTCCCAGGATAACGTTCAGATGGTGCGAATTAGCAATTGTGGTGACATAAGAAAGGGTATTATACCAGTTCCACTGGAAAGAATTAGAGTTTTGAACGGAAAGTCCATCAATCCTGTTAGGTTCGGACATTTCGAAATTAGCAAGGGTGTAATATTTTCCATTCCATAAATCTACATTGTATCCGAGCAAACTCTTAAAGCTGAGTCCCTGTAAAATATTAATTTCAGCAAATATGTTGCCCAGTACACGGTAGGTCTTTCCAGTGTTGTTCCTGGCACGGTACAACTGTGCAATCGGATTCTGCATGTTTCCCATAGCAGGAGCCTTTGAACCAGCAAAATTACCCATTATATCATACACAGGTACAATAGGCTGGGAACGGTATCCCTGAGAAATGACAGTTCCTTCACCATTATCGCCAAGATCACCTAACTCATTTATATAGGCAACCTGAATGGATTCTCCGGCTTTCAGCCACTTGGTGAACCTGGCATCGGTATTAGCCCGGAAAGTGAATCTCTTGAAGCCGGTATACCTCAATATACCTTCTTCATTCAGGTAATTTGTTGAGAAAGAGTATGTTGCATTGTCACCTCCACCACTTACCGAAAGGTCTACTTCATTGTATTTAGCGTTCCTGTACATCTCATCATACCAGTTTGTCCCCTCCTTATTTGCAGGGAATATTACATAATCAGGATAGTTATAAAGAGAGGCATCGGTACCTGGATCACCGATCATTGCACCTGCAGGAAGAATAAAGTCGGGAATTCTCGGAGTGGCGCCGCTTCCATACTGGGGATGAGAGTAATTTACACCCGGAACAAGACCCTTTGCTCTGGCTTGCATCCATAACGCCTCACCATATTCCTCAGTGTTGAGCAGATCATACTGATTAACTGCCTTGGTTATCCCGGTGCGGACGCTCAGATTAACACTAGCCTTTTCTCCTGCACGGCCGTGTTTGGTGGTAATAATGACAACACCATTTGCACCCCGGGTACCATAAATCGCGGCTGAAGAAGCATCTTTGAGAATGGTAATGGATTCAATATCGGCGGGGTTAAAGCTACTACCGGGAACAGCCGGTACTCCGTCGATAATGTAGAGAGGATCATTGTCATTGATCGTACCCAATCCGCGTACGCGAACAGTGGCTCCACCACCGGGAACATTAGCCTTGGTGATAGTAACCCCTGATACCTGGCCCTGAATACGGCCCATCGCGGTTGCAGCGGTTGAAACTACCATTTGCTCTTCTTCCACAGTGGATACTGAACCTGTCAGCGATGCCCTGGTCTGGGTCGCATAACCGGTAACAATAATATCACCTAGCCCAAACACGTCGGGAACCATAGCTAGATCAATGGCCATACGGCCTCCTATGTTTTCCTCAGCTGTTTTCATCCCAACATAGGTGAAAACAAGTGTCTGAGCATCTCCCGGAACAGATAATGTGTACACGCCATCGATGTTGGTAATTGTACCGACGGTTGTGCCCTTTATAAGGACAGCAACTCCCGGTAGTGGTTCACCATTATCAGCGTCTGTTACCCTTCCGGAAATCTCCCTGACCTGTGCCAGTAACGTTATGCTACTAAGCACAAGCAGGGCAATAAGAAAAGTCAGTCTTTTCATAAGCTTTAGATTTAGGGTTATTAAAGGGTTAGATAAATTATAAAAGAATATTGAATGAAATATTCTTCGCATGTTGATCAGCTTAAAAAACTCAAATGAATGGTCAAATCTCAAGATGCTGGTAATTTTCGGGGTGAAAAATTAATAAAATAGTTATATAATACCAAATTTTAAGCGAATTTAATTTTGCACATCTTTTAACCGGGAATCCAAATAAGTTCTCAGTTCTCAGTTCTCGGTTCTCAGTTTGGAGGGTTTTGAGTGCAGGGAGAACCTATGGCTCAGTGGATTAGTGGA
>CAZEKO010000215.1:0-4036 GCA_964512775.1 uncultured Bacteroides sp.
CATAATCCTGTCGGCAATAAAATCAGGTGTTTCCATTAAAGAGAATCCTTCTTTGTTCTGGATAAAAAGTCTGGCTGCGAAAAATTTTGATCCGCCCAGATATACATCCTGCAATCCATCACCGTTTACATCCCCAACTGCCAATGCCGGACCTTCAGCTGAGATTTTATAAGGGATGAGTTTTTCCCTGTTAAAATATTCGTAATTGTTTTCCTCATGAGCGGCTACGATGATTTTTGAAGTATCAGGCGTATCAAACCATTTTTCATGGACTGGTTTTAAACGTGCCCAGTCAAATTGCTTCAGGTTTTCTGAAGGGCTTATATTCAATGTCTGGTTGGCATCTACCTGTTCATGTTTTTGGTAACTGTTGTCGGGCCAGATGATAATCAGCGAATCAATAATTTTTGAAGTGCCTAATCCAAAATGAAGAACCGGTTCAACCGAAGATTGGAAACCACGGGTGCAGTTTAACTGGCGTGTTTGTAATTTATTTTGGTTATAAAGCAAAACTTTTGTTCCGATGCCAAATCTGTTTTCATTTCGGTAAATGAATCTTAGTTTCAGATAGTTGTAGGCTTTGCTGTTTTTATTATTGTAGATAACAGGAGAATTATTGTAGTTATTGACTACTAAATCCAGATCTCCATCATTATCAAGGTCCGCATATGCAGAGCCATTGGATATTAATGTATCAAGGGGCATCCATTCCCCTGACATATTTGTGAAATAATTCCCGTCACCCTGGAACACGTAATTGTGAACAATACCCGAAGGCATTTCATTTAATGCTTCATTGTCCACTAAACGAGTTTTGCTTAATTTATTCTGGATCTGTTTACTGGAAATGAATTTGATATAATCAAGATCATTAGGTCTGCGATGAATACCTGTTGTAATGAACAGATCTATAATACCATCCTGATCCAGATCAGCAAACAGGGGAGACCAGCTCCAATCGGTAGCAGCGACCCCGCTTATGAAAGCTCTTTCAGAGAAGAATTCGCCACCATTGTTAATCTGAAGCATATTACGCATATACTGGGGATGATAGCCCAGTTTAGTGCTTATTGTCTGTAAATCAAAAGGTTCATCACCCCTGGAAGCTTTCAGTATTTTTTCTTCTTCGGGTAACATATCAACTGTTATGATATCAACAAAACCATCTCCATTTATGTCTGCAATGTCGTTACCCCGTGAGGAACGGCTGACCATGCTGAAATGTTTCTTAAGTTGTTCCGAAAAAGTACCGTCACCATTGTTGATATAATAATAATCGTCTTCGTGAAAATCGTTACCCACGTAAATATCATCCCATCCATCATTGTTAAAATCGGCAATTCCCAGTCCCAGTCCATAACCAATAGGACCACCCAGAATACCGGCTTTTTCACTGACATCAACAAAGCGGCCTCCCTGGTTCTCCATTAACCTGTCACCTGATTCGTAGTTACGCTGGTAACGCAGAGTGGCAGGTCCGTATGAGTTATTGGTGTGAACGGCCTGGTTTAGGAGGTACATGTCAAGGTCGCCATCTTTGTCATAATCGAAAAAGGCTGCTGATCCTGAATAGGTATCAAAATCAAGTCCATACTTGCGTGCTTCTTCTTTAAAAGTTCCATCTCCCTGGTTAATGAAGAGTTCATTCCTTCCTTCAAAACCGCATACACCAACAACTGCCATTACATAAATATCCAGAAAGCCATCGTTATTTACATCGGCCATTACCGAACCGGTATTCCAATCGGAATGACCAGCAACTCCTGCTTGTTCAGTAATATTTTTAAATTTTAATTTACCCTGGTTCAGATACAGGGCATTGCTCTGTTGGTTAGCAATAAAAAAAAGATCCGGAAGTGAATCATTATTGATATCACCAACGGAAACACCACCACCATTGTAGAAATACATATAATCCAAAATATTGGCATCATCGCCATCCACTACCTTATTGACGAAATCAATACCTGATTCAGATGAAAGAATCATGTCAAATTGCTTGTTGTCATTTTGGTTGCATGCAACAATGGCAACAAACAACGCCAAAAAGTAAAATATATTACTTGATGACTTTATATAATTTTGACCTTTCATTGTTGATTCCCAGTAATAAATATTGTTGATCATTTATTGTTATCTCTTTGATGCTTTTAACTACTCCCTGACCAGAAGTCCCTATTCGTTCAGGTTTCATAAAGCCACTTTCACTTCCCAAAATTAAATGTGCAAAGCCTGCATCAAGTCTTCCGAACTGTGGTTTATAACTATAATTATTTTCACCTAAAATAATATCAGTATAATTATCGTCATTCAAGTCAGTTGCTAAAATCACATTTACACATGTAAACTGAATTTCCTGTGGCAGAGCTTCTATTCTATATTGGTTTTCACCTTCATTGAAAGCCAGAACACTTTCAGAGATAATAACCTCTTTTAAAATGGAATTTGTAACAACTTCATCCGGTAACAACTCATAAATGGATTTTTCAGCATATTCGGCAAATGTCAGGTTATCCTTCAGGAGAGGAGGAAGTTGAGCTGTGATCTCTCTTTTTAAAGGAATAGGTTTGTCTTTACCTTCAATGTATCTCGTACATATCTGTTCGATGGTACCATTGTTGTCGAAGTCGTTCACAAACATTTTTACCGGTGCCGCTCTGCTTACTTTTATGTATGTGTTGTTGCCTCTGTTACCGAGTACCATGTCCATGTCTCCATCATTGTCTAAATCGGTAACTGATACAGCATTCCACCATCCGGACAGTCCGTCAAGAGATGTTTCGATTGGACTCAATCTGCGTCCTGAATTTTGATAGATTACAGGAGCCATCCATTGGCCTACAACAACAAGATCTTTCAAACCATCACTATCCAAATCCTGCCACGCCGCATCTGTGACCATCCCCATATTACGGAATTTGTATGCCTTAGCTTCTGTGATATCCTTGAATTTTCCCTGTCCATCATTTTCGAGCAGATAGTGTTTGGGATTAATGCCGTATATACGTGAAACACTTAAACTGCCTACAAACAGGTCAATATCACCATCCTGGTCGAAATCATAAGGTGCAACCACAGAAGTATTATACCTGAAATCCGGAATTGCATCATCTGCTTTTTCAAATGCACCTTTACCATTATTGATATACAGACGATCGCGTAATAAATTAGATTCAGCTTCTTTATCGTTTCCTCCGGAACCTACATACAGATCCGGATCCCCGTCTCCATCTGCGTCAAAGAACCTGGCAGCAGTATCTTCATATTTTTTGTCCTTCTCGAAGCAGTCATTTGTCTGAACAATCATTTTCCCCTCAGTTGACTGAAGATAAATTTGTCCCGCGTAATCAGTGGCTCCTCCAATAAATACATCATCAAGACCATCGTTGTTTAAATCGCCCACATCCATTGCAGGTCCTTCTCGAGACAACATTTGAGCGATTAAGCCTTCGTAATCAAAATCGACATAAAAGTTCTCTTTATGCGGATCAAATGGCGAATTGTATTCAACTAATTTTTCGGTTGCTGTTTTACTGCTTCTGATAAAAAGCTCTTTTTTTGTTGCGTCATTGATGTCGAATGTTATCAACTGGTCACCGCTAATATTTTCAACGACTTGTATTTTACGGTTGGGCCAGATAACTTCAACAGAATCTACCTCTGTTGCATTACCTAAACCAAAATTCAAAATATGGTCGACAGAAGATTGAAAACCTCTGGATGAAATCAACTCCAGTTTATGAATTTGATCATCGAAATAGACATTCACAACACTTCCAATACCAAAGGTATTTTCCCCTTCACCTTTTAACTGTACTTTCAGATAATGATTACCTGTTTTTTCATTAGTTTTATTCTGGTATACAAAGCAAGGTTGGTTAACATTGTTTACAATTAAATCAAGGTCGCCATCATTATCAAGGTCGCCATAAGCTGCACCATTTGAGAAACTGGGGATGTCGAATCCCCATTCGGTGCTCATATTTGTGAAAGTTAAATCTCCATTGTTTCTGAAAGCATAATTCGGAACAGGTTT
>CAZEKO010000216.1:0-1928 GCA_964512775.1 uncultured Bacteroides sp.
TATGAAAATCATATCACTAAACCAGGTAAACAGAACCAAAGTCCAGATGGAAGGTGCATTACATGCATGGAAACAGATCCCCCTTTCGCGGGAAGATGGCGCACCGGTATATTCCTTCAGAGTCTTTACCGTTGAACCTGGCGGATATACACCCTATCATCAGCATCCTTATGAGCATATGAATTACATCATCGAAGGAGAGGGTGTACTTGTTAATGAAGCCGGGGAACAAAAATCACTTAAAGCCGGAGATTTTGCAATTGTGCTTCCAAATGAAAAGCATCAATATCGTAATGCTTCACCGGACAAAGCATTTAAGATGATCTGTGGAGTGCCGAAGGAATTCGAATAAACTCCGTAAAAAACACTAAACTCTAAAAACTAAAATCTAAACCTTCCTGCCGACAAAGGGGTAAACTCTATAAATGATACACGCAACCGTGAAAAATTTAAACTATCAGGTTTAGAGTTTATTAATTTAGTTTTTGTTTAGATTTTAGTTTTTAGAGTTTAGTGTTTTTTACCTACGAATTTCATCAAAGAATGGGGTGGTTCTAAGTTCTACACATTTAGCAGCATATAAATACATAGAGGCCGACCACGTCTGCCAGTCCTGTCCCATAGGTTTTCCATCCTGAGCTTTGTGCCATTCATTAAAACCATATTCAAGGTTTTCATCCGCGGCTGTTTTTATTGTCTTTGTCAGTGACAGTAATTGTTGTTCTGCCAGTTTATATTTACAGGCTGCAACCAGTGCTGCAACATAAAAACCACTGATGAATGGCCATATACCTCCATTATGATAATCACCCGGCCGGTTATATATAGCATATCGTTCCCGCCAGTCTTCATCTTCTGGCCTTATGAAAGGGAAGAAATTGGGTACCAGATCAATAGCCAGGTCACCATTCTTCTTCATTTCATTGCAATAGACTTCAACCCAGTGAACAATTTTTTGAGCCCTTGAAAACGATGCAAGTCCGGAAAGTATTGCAAGGCTGTTGCCAAGCAGATCGAATCTTTCACTGCTGTAAAGCTTGAACGACCAGCATGAAAAATAAGGTTTATGACGAATTTTTAGTCCTTCAGGGACATTCTGAGGCTTAATTCTGCTGGATATAGTAAAATGAGCCATTGACTCGTATAATCTGTCTGCCCTTTCATTTTCTCCCAGAAAGCGCAGGTAACTATAGACTATTGTATTCACAAAAAGGCCAAAACCCATTACCCATTGTTCATCCCTCCAGTCAGTAGTTGGTTGTTGGGCTACCAGAACCCTGTCAAATGGGCTCTGATATTCCATCCATGTCATTGCTTTCCCGACAGCTTCTTCCAGGAAATCCTCTTCTCCTGTCAGCTTTCTAAAAACAGCCACTGCTAAAAGAAACAGAGGTGTTGTATCACTGGCTCCCCGGTCTTCCCTGTCGTGCACAAGTGAAGGTATATGGCCCAGATCCGACTGGTTCTTCGCCAGTGTTTTTAATACTCTTCGATGACTATTTATCAAAGCTTTATTACCGGTAACAGCGATGCCCAGGGTGGCTATCATAAGGTCACGGGTATATGGTTCAGGATACCCCCAACCTGCGGTTCTTGGTAATCCCCGGACAGTGCCATGGGAATTATGAAGTAATACCCTGGTAGCTGCTTGTTTAGCTTTCTCAATCTCCTGTTTTTCTTGAAAATTCATTGTGAAAATGTAATTTGTATAAGAGCTGGAATTTAGTCGATGTATAATTTCAGGCAGGTAATGTAAGAGTTCTGCTAAAATATTTCAGTAGATGTAAGTATTGTATCACTGTAACCTTGTAACATTGTAACCTTTTAGTCTTGTACACATGTACCCTTGCAGACTTGCAGACTTGTAGACTTGTAGACTTCTAGTCTATCCCAAGCCGGTCGTTAATAATCTCAACAAAACGCTTCGC
>CAZEKO010000216.1:2028-4029 GCA_964512775.1 uncultured Bacteroides sp.
CGCAGATCAGGATCACTCATAAGTTCGAGTAAATAATCGGCAATATCATAAATACTGGCCCTGTAATCCACAGTTCGGGGATCTTTAAAAACGACGCGGTGTTTCTTTTCAAATCCCGATTCCTCATCGAGTATAGCTTCCCTTAGCACAACTTCCTGGGCTATACCTGCCAGGAATGCAGTTTCACCATGGACAAGGGTATCAAGCATCCCCATCCCTTTAAGACCTATCACAGGCTTACCGCACGCTCCCGCTTCAACCTGGGGCATGCCGAAGCCTTCCAGTCGTGAGGGAGCAGCATAAATATCGCAGGAACCAATCAGATATGGCATGAAGTTTCTTGAAATGACATTGGTAGCATAAGTGACATTCTTATCAATACCCAGCTGAGCTGCCAGCTGAAGATCGGCCAGGTTCTGTGATTCTGTCCTTGGCTGAGGCCACACTTTGCAAACATATTTCCAGTCAGGAGCTTTAACGTCAATCAGTGCAAGTGCCTGCATCACCTCCTGCGCACCTTTTGAAGCAGCATCACCACCAATAGTAAGGATCATGATCTGGTCAGGAGAAATACCAAAAGATTCCCTGACAGTCGTTATTTTAGGATCATTTCTATCACGGGGGATAAATGAATCCGTATCGCAACCTACCGGCAGAACTTCAATATTATCGCCATTTATACCATCACGGGTGTACATCTCTTTTACCCAGTTTGAAGTAACAAGGATAAGTGGAAGCGAATTCAGGATTTCATGATAACCTCCAACATAACCATCTGCCACAAGCCAGGGTACAGGTAGTACCCCGTAACGCTGAGGATGCAGTACAAGATGCTGGGTATGCCCCCAATAGCCTACACCCACAACAACCTCAGGTTCAAACCACCGGTAATACCATTCCTTTTCCTGGGGTGATTCGAAGTTAGCAGGGTAGACATCGACTCCCATCTGTTGAAGTCCCTTGTATAGAAGGTCACCCTGGGTTGCCAGTCCTGACGGGGAGGCAGGGTAGTCATATAATAAAAGCACTCTCATGTTTTGTTTCCTCCTGTATTTAGCCACTGCAGAGCTTTCCCTGGAAGTGTAAACTGCCAGAATGCTTCGGCCCGCGGTGTGGTTTGAGCTTCAAAACTATTATTATTAAAACCGTATATATCAGTTATGATTTGATATTTCTTTTGCCAGATTTTTTCCGGCAATTCATAATAAAAGTAAGCATTTTTTTTTGGTTTTGGAAGATATTTCTTTCCCCCGTCTTCATAAGCAAAAGTCCAGAGCTTTTTTGTAAAAAGCCTTTTATTGTACCAGAGATTTATAACTGCCTGTGATGTCTCTTCATGCCTGAGATGCCTGGTGTATTCCCCGGCCGGATCATGGGTTATAATTAAATCAAAGTGTTCATCCGGTAACAACTTTTGAATACATTCCTGGACTATTTTTATTCCAAGAGGTTTTTGATCGGGCCCGTCATCCAGGTCTCCCATATCTCCTTTTGCTCCAAGAATATTCAGAACTTTAAAAAATTTTGGGGCACGGTCAGCATCGCTTGCCCTGCAAAGAGTTATAATATACCAGTGCCATGACGGATGTTTCAGTATAGTGCCTCCAACCCATAAGGTCTCATCATCAGGATGTGCTACAATTACAGCAACATTTCTGCTTTTACTTTTTGTTCCGGAATTATTCATTTCAGCATCCAATTTAGTGAAAAATTATTCCTGACATTTATAAAAATATAACCATTTTTCATCTAATATTGCAGGAAAATATTTCATTATTGAAGTCATACAGGTTAATAGTTTTTATCTCCAGCATTTTGCTTGTTTTCTTTTCAGCTATCTCTCAAACAAGCCAGAAGCAGAATATAAATCCCTTTGAATTTAACCTGATATGCTGCGAATTGACAATCCCATGGTGCACTCCGGCGACGAAAATGAATCTTTCCAACAATGGTATAAAGGTTAGTTATATAAGTCAAACAAAAAGTGAATTATGGAAAGGC
>CAZEKO010000217.1:0-4027 GCA_964512775.1 uncultured Bacteroides sp.
AAGATCGGCACTATCAGCTTTTTCATATTTATAATTATCAAGATTTAATCTATAGGTTTCATAATCAAGGTGATTGCCATTAATATTAATTTTTACAAATGTGCTTCTGGATCCTTGATCACCGATACCTCTTGATTGTCCGACATCAATATGCCAGAGTTTATTTATTTTAACAATACTGTAATTATGAGTGTGGCCAAAAATATATGCAGTAACGTTATGCTCCTGTAATAAGGAGACAAAACGATTTCTGTTTACCGGATATTGGTTCAAACAATCATGAAGATGCCGGAATCTTTGGTTTTCAATATCAGGTAATGGGTAAGCCGGTTCATGACCAATTACTAATATATTCTCCTTTTTCGTCATTGTTAAATCCTTTTTTAACCAGTTAAACAGGAAATCTGGTATATCTCCGTCGGAACATGTATCACATGCTTCATTACAGTATACATTCAGAATGACAAAATGTGTATTCTTATAATCAAATGAATATGTGGTTTCTAAACAGGGGATTGGTCCCATATTAACAATAAATGGCAGAGAATTACCATTCTTGTTATAATTTCTCAGCCATTCCATATCGGAAGGGGTTTCTGTTTCATGATTTCCAACAACCGGGTACCACACCATATCGGTCGGGATATATTTACGTATGGTGTATAAAACAGTATCAGGAGGATCAATATCTCCGGGTGATATCATAAATTGAACACCATCAAACTGGCTGATTGCTTCACATACACCTCTGAAATACTTATCATCATCGCCGGTGTATCCTCTCATATCTGCAGTAATTATAAAAGAAAATGAATCTTTATTTTCTTTTTCTCCTGTACAACTGGAAATGAACAGGCAAATTAATAAAATCAAAAATTTTCTCATTTTAAACTTTATTTAATTGATAAGATTTTTCATTAGTTGTAATTTCTCCGGATATGATCCTCAACTTCTCCAATCTTTATCTTTATCGGTCCTTCAGCTTCCATTTTTAAACTGGTCACTGCAGCAGCCCAGATAGTTGATTCTTTCGGTGAAGCAGACAGTCGTTTACACATATAAGAAGCGATACAGGTGTCACCCCTGCCGCTACGGCCTACCAGCTTTTTAAAGGAGAACAATGCTTCATGATATTGCCCTTCAGCATAAACCAAAACACCCTTTTGGTTAGTGATAACAATCTCTTTCGGACCAAGATCTGCCAGCATCCTTGCCTGGACTCTGATGTCGGTTTCACCGGTAAGAAATTCGCCTTCGACGGCATCGGTTTTCAGAACATCGACAACAGACAAGACTTCCCGTTTTTCCGGCCACTCTTTGTTTTCCAGCGTTCCGTCAGGGGCAATAACCCGAATAAAACCCTGAATATCTGCGGCAATCAAAGTATCTTTTTTCCTGATCTCTTTAATAACCTCAAGATTTATTTCACCCCGTGTGGAGGCATTTAAAAGAAAAACTTTTGCTTCTACTTCTCTAACCTGTGCGGGTGTAAACGATCCGGCAACACTTTTTACCGTCAACACCCTTTCATCCACATTTGTCGTTGGATAAAACAAATGCATGAGTGTTGATTCAGGTGAATAAAATGGAAATACATCTACTCCCAGATTTGTCAAGGCATCAACCACATGAATGTCTTCTTTGGCAAGCCGTGTTATAGCTGCAACTTTTAGTCCCATCATCACAGCGGTATGAGCGCCGTAATTAAAGCCTCCACCGTCGACATATTTTGTTCCGGAAGGAGAAACAACCGTATCCTTCGTATAATTACCAATAAATATTACATCATAAGCTTTTTTATTCATAGTATTCCCTGTTCATTTCATTCGGTTACTTTTACACGCCAGAGTGACGCTGCCAATATAATTGATAATATTGAACTACCTATCCAGAATATGACGGTGGTGCTAAAATCATATTGACGTACACCGTCAACAATTGTTGTTCCGTGTTCGATTAATATACCGCTAATCTTATCCTGTATTCCGGCGCCCATATAGCTAAAAATCCCGATAAATCCCATAGCGGCCCCGGCAGCTCTTCTGGGCACTATATCGATAGCAAACAATCCTCCAAGTACTGCGAGTAAGCCACTCAGTGTAAATCCATAAAGAATAAATGCTGCAGTTAACAGAACCGGATGACCGGGTGGGGAGAAGAATATTATAAATAATGAAAACACCTCAAGAATACCAAAAATGAGTGTAACGGGTGGTCGTTTGGCTTTAAACAAATGATCGGATATAAATCCGTATGCCACACATCCGGCAATTCCTGCAAAAGTGTTCAAACCTAAAATACTTCCGGCCTCTATCAGCGAATAGCCCTTTGCTTCCTGCAGGTAGAGGAATCCCCAGCTATTGATCGCATAGCGTGTCATATACATCGAGGCACTGGCTAATCCAAGTACCCAAATAGCAGGTGTTTTGAGAATATTAAGCTGAATCCGGCTGATTTTTTTTGGGATTTTGTCACTTTCTGATGACGGTGGAGGGTGATCGTTCTTCCACTCAGCTATTGAAGGCAACCCCAAAGTTTGAGGGCGGTCTTGCATGGCCAGGTATATAGCAGCTGCAACGAAAATACAAAGTACACCGGGTCCCCAGAATCCAGCCTGCCATCCGAAAAAACTTACCAATGCGGCCGATCCGATGAAAGTCAGCCCTTCTCCTAATGCGTGACCAGTACTCCAAATACCATAATATTTCCCGCGTTCCCTGGTGCTGAACCAGTTAGCAAGGGTTACAGCGCCCGTTGGAGCGCCGAATGCCTGAAACCAGCCGTTTAACCCCCAGAGAACAATCCATATCCATAAGAGTTCAGTTCTGCCCATTAAAATGTTTATCAGAGCAGATATCAATACTCCAAAAGAGAAGAACCTTTTTATGTTTGCATGATCGGCCAGGAAACCGTTCGTCAGCTTACCGAAAGCATAGGTATAAAGAAGTACTGAACCGATATCACCCAGATCAACAGCAGTAAAGATCCCATTATCTATTAAGGGTTTCTTTACAACGGATAAGCCCAGCCGGCAGGTATAAGCGATTCCATAACCAACCGTAATGGCGAGTAAAAGTAATTTACGGTTCCGTTTATAGATCCGGTCAATGTCCTGTTTATTACTGAGTAAAGGCTGATCTTTTCCTGTTGCGAAGAATTGAAATAGATTCATGATAGTCACTCTCTGATATCAGTAATTTGAACCGGTCTGTTTTCTTTATATGATTTCGTGGCAGCTAAACTAACGATTAAAGCAGCAATCCCATCTGCTGCAGTAATTGAAGGCTCCTTTCCCTTAAGCACATTATTCACAAAATCCTTTATTTGGGACAGGTAGGCATCAGCAAAACGTTCCATAAAATGTGGAACGACATCATGGGTAACACCTTCTTTGGTCAATACTGTCAAAGGTGTTTCTCTCAGATATCCAATTTTTAATGTGCCTTTTGATCCCAGTACCTCCGCACGAATATCATAACCATAAACAGCGTTTCGGCTTAAATCAACAACCCCCAGTGTTCCATTTTCAAAATTAAGGGTTATAATTGCGTTATCAATATCTCCAATATTTTTCATTTCAGGATAAGCAAGGGCACCGCCGATACTGTAAACACTTTTAATATCACCCATTAACATTCTTGCTACATCAAAATCATGAATTCCCATATCAAGGATCAATCCGCCGCTCTTTGCCGGATCACAAAACTCCATAGGGGGCGCAAAAGGGTCTCTTGAAGTAGACTTTAAAACTACCGGTGTGCCGATCACCCCATTATCTATTTTCTTTTTAGCTTCAATATATCCCTTATCAAACCTTCTCTGAAAACCCATTTGAAAAAATACGCCTGTTTTTTCTATGATCTTTACTATTTCTTTAGATTCTCCCAATGAAATTGAAATAGGTTTTTCACAAAATATTGCTTTTCCATGTTCAGCAGCCTCGATAACAACATCCCTGTGTGTGCAGGTGGGTGTAATCACCGCTATAGCATCGATTTCTTTATCAGATATCAGATCATGATGATTA
>CAZEKO010000218.1:0-4005 GCA_964512775.1 uncultured Bacteroides sp.
TTCAATCAGGTCTTCACCAAGACGGTAATCATCGAGAAACCTGTCAAATTCAAGAGAAACGACCCGTTTAAGAAGCTCTTCCTTGTCCAGTCCCGCAAGCTTCAACTCGATTTCAGGCAAGAATTTTTCAATCTCGTGGTGATTAGTCGCTACAGTCTCCAGTTTTTTGACCCAGTTGAAAAGCTGTCTTCCGCAGATCTCACTTCCTGTAGGAATGGGTAAGGCTTTAAAAGGTTTTTTTACCATTCTTTCTATTTTCTGAAGTTCATGCTTCTCCCTCAGGTGAACAAGCGAAACAGACACGCCTGTTTTCCCGGCTCGTCCCGTACGGCCGCATCTATGTGTATAAACCTCTGCATCATCAGGGAGGCTGAAATTAATAACATGAGTAAGATCGTCAACATCCAGTCCGCGTGCAGCAACATCAGTTGCAACCAGAAGATGCAGGTTCCTTAACCTGAATTTCTGCATTACAGTGTCGCGCTGTGCCTGTGACAGATCACCATGTAGTGCATCAGCATTATAACCGTCATTTATCAGTTTTGATGCCACCTCCTGGGTTTCTCTACGGGTGCGGCAAAAAATAATTGCGTAAATATCCGGTTCAAAATCAGCTATACGTTTAAGTACCTTATATTTATCTTTTGCATGTATCAAATAATAAACATGACTTACATTTTCTGCAGATGAATTTTTTGTTCCGATAGTAATTTCAACCGGCTTGTTCATGTGCTTCCTTGCAATTGATTCAATTTCCGATGACATGGTTGCTGAAAACAGGAGTGTTCGTCTGCCTTCCGGAACCTCCTCAAGAATTTCATTTATACTGTCAAGAAATCCCATGTTGAGCATTTCATCAGCTTCATCAAGAATTACAGTATTGACATCAGACAGTTTTGCTGCACCTCGTCCGATCAGGTCGATCAGCCTTCCCGGTGTGGCAACGATTATATGTACACCCTTTTTCAATTCCCTTATCTGATTATCAATGCTTGAACCTCCATATACTGCAAGTATTTTCAACTTACCAGTAAATCTGGCATAATCAACCAGATCCCCGGTGATTTGAATGCATAGTTCACGGGTGGGGCAAAGTATAAGTGCCTGAGTGCTTTTTATTTCTGTATCTGTTACCTGTACCAGAGGCAGGCCGAAAGCAGCTGTTTTTCCTGTTCCTGTTTGTGCAAGAGCGATAATATCACTATCACCTCCAAGCATCAGCGGGATAACCTTTTTTTGTACAGGCATGGGCTGTTCAAATCCAAGCTCCTGAATTGCCTTCAGAATACTGGGAGTGAATCCCATTTCTTCAAATTTTACCATTAAATAGTTTTATGATGTGGTTCCGGGAGCGATGAGTTTAAAATCCCGGCCGAAATGAACTAAAATACAGACTGGGTAGAATGTCTAACAACGCCTTGTGGAAGTCACTTTGTAAATATGGACGCAAAGATAATTAAATTATCTAATTATAAATAATAATTAATTTATTGAAAATAAATGCAATACTCCGATATTTAAGCGTACCTTGCGCAAAATTAGAAAAATCGATTATGTTCGAAAAAAAACCAGGTACTTTTAAATCACCAGATCTGTCGAAATTGAAGGAAGTTATAATTGACCACCGAACAAAAATATATATAGCTCTCGATGCAGATATTGAGGAGGCCAGAACCCGTTACTTATCCCGGAACACAACCATAAAATCAAAATAAGGGTTCAGGTGCCGGTTTATTCCTTAAATAGTTTAACCTTCATGGCAGAAGGCCCTTTAGGGCCTTTTCCGATTTCAAAAATAACGATATTGTTTTCCTTTACAGGTTCAAGCAGGTTATTCGCATGAACGAAAATGCTTTGATTTGATTCCAGGTCACGGATAAAACCATAACCTTTTGATTCATTAAAGAAAGTAATAACCCCCTTCCGTATGAAATCAGGGTAATTTTCAGGAGTGTTTTTAGTTATTTTAAGTTCAATACTTTCAGCAGTAATAACTGTTTTCTTATTGGGGTCAGGAGGAGTTGAGGTGATCATTCCGAATTCATCAACATAGGCGATCATATCTTCGAAGCTGCTCTTTTTTCCCTCACTTTTTTTCTTTGTACGTTTTTGCTCCTTTTCTTTTCTCTTCTTTTCATTCTTGTCTCTTACTTCCTTTTTACTGAATGTTTCCTGCGATCTTCCCATTTGATTATTTTAGTCTGGTTACTGATTAAATCCTTGATCAGCTACAAAGGTACAACAAAAGTTATTTATTCGTATCTTAGCATTATGAAAAATAAAAAAGATATATCGGTTCTCAAAGAGGAAGATATCGTTGCTGTAAATAGGCGCAGAGAAAATTATGCACTTACCAGGGATTTGCAAGCTTTGGAATTTAACGAAGCAATTACTAAAAGACTGCTTTCAAAAGCCAGAAATCAAGTTAAATGTGAAAAATGCGGTAAGGAATTTACGGCTGTAATAGCCTCAGAAGACTCCTTTATCTGTCCCGAATGTAGCTAATGCTATTCTTAATTATCCCTTCTTTTTGAAAATTTTCTTCGCAGTAAATAAAAGACCGGGATACCAGCTAATATCAGGGAAAGACCTATTACGGACTCCCTTGGTCGGGTTATAATAGTATTGAAGAACAGACCGATGCAAAAGAGTATGAAAATGGCTGGTATAACAGGATATCCCCAGACCTTATAGGGCCGGTGTGCATCGGGCATCCTTTTACGTAAAATAAAGACACCAAGGGAGGTGGCTCCATAAAATATATAGACAGCAAAAATCAGCATGTCTGTCAATTGATCGAATGTCCCTGACAGTACCAGCACAGAGGACCATATACCCTGCCAGAGTAAAGAGTTAGCAGGGACATTGTTCCTGTTAAGCTTTCCTATACCTGAGAAGAAAAGCCCTTCACGGGCCATTGCATAATAAGGCCTTGCCCCTGTGAGCATAGTGGCGTTTGTGCAACCCAGCGTACTGACAAGTATAAGTAATGAAATAAACAACACACCTTTCGTTCCCCAGAAAGTTCTGACTGCCTCAACACCGGCGATCTGATTGCCTGCATTATGAACATCCACCAGTTGCGGGATTGACAAAAGAGAAAGATAAGTTGCATTTACCAGGAGGTAAATGAAGATGGCAATAAAAACGCCAATCACTATTCCCTTAGGGATGTTTATTTTAGGATTTTTAACCTCACCTCCTATAAATCCGACAGAAGCCCAACCCTGGTATGCCCAGAATGTTGCCAGCATGGCCGTATAAAAGGAAGAGATCGTAACGGTCCCCCCAGGTAAATCTTTGAGATCAAATAATCTGGAAGCGTCAGAGGATGTGCTGCCTAAACCAAAAACTATAATTATCAGAAGGCCTCCGCAAACAATTATAAGCAGTGCTCTGCTGACCCAGGCTCCGCTTTTCAATCCTGATATGTTCAGGTATGTTAAAAGCAAAATCAGCAGAATTGCTGTCAATTTAATACCGAAATCCTGAAAAGGGTAGAACACTCCTCCAATGGTAAAATTTTGAAGTGATTGAAAAATATCAGGTATAGTGATTATACTGTTTAATGATTGGGCAAAGACATATGCCAGGGATGAGATAGTTGCGGACTCAATAACAGTAAACAGTGACCATCCATATAAAAATGAAAAAAAACGATTGTAAATTTTTTTCAGGTAAACAAAATCACCGCCTGTATCGGCAAGTAATCCGGCGACTTCGGCATTACTTAATGCGCCGAAGAGAGTTATAGTCCCTCCCACAATCCATGCAATTAGAATCCAGGAGGAAGAATGAAGCTCTGCGGCCATGGGAGCAATTTTTTTAAAAACTCCTGACCCAATTATATTTGCAATCACGAAAATAATAACGTAACCCAAACCCAGCGTCCTGACCAGACTCCTTTGATTTCCCATAGAGAAGAATTGAGAATAAATGGAAAGCCTAAATTAAGAAATAAATCAGGATATGGATGACAAAAAATTGTCTCTAATTCATTGACAG
>CAZEKO010000219.1:0-3960 GCA_964512775.1 uncultured Bacteroides sp.
TATGTACAAAATCATTTGCACTGGAATAATCCTGAGTCTTCTGTTATCTTCATGTAAAAAAGATAAACCGGTTACGGAACAGTCTGATTTCTCAGGTCAGCTGACCGAAGCAGAAATTCAAAATGGGAAACTGACTCCGGAGATCCTCTGGAAGTATGGCAGAGTTGCCGATGCTCAATTATCCCCTGACGGATCTGCCGTGATCTATAACGTTACACGATATGATGTAAAAACCAATAAAAGCATAACTGAGATATGGAAAGTTCCGGTTGCTGGCGGAGATGCCGGGATAATAACAGGTTCAGATGGCAAATATCTGAATCCAAGGTGGAATCCAACAGGTACCAAAATCAGTTTTTTATCTGAACAATCAGGCTCTTTCCAGCTATGGGAGATGAATCCGGATGGTTCAGGGACAGTGAGGAAATCGGATTTTCCTTTTGATATTAACAGTTTTGAATATTCTCCTGATGGTAAAAAGATTTTATTCACTACAGATGTCAAAATTGATAAAACAACATCTGACATCTACCCCGACCTACCTCTTGCCACTGCAAAGATCATTGATGACCTGATGTACCGGCACTGGAATGACTGGAGTGACTATAAATACAGTCATATTTTTGTTACGGAATTTAAAGATGGCATGATGACCGATGCTCTGGACATAATGATGGAAGAGCCATGGGACTCACCTCTTTCTCCTTATTTTGATGCTTCTGAAATTACGTGGAGCCCGGATGGGAAAAAGATTGCCTATACGTGTAAAAAAATGAAGGGTAAAGAATATGCTGTCAGCACAAACTCTGATATCTACATCTATGATCTCGAATCAGGTACAACTGAAAATATTACAAAAGGCATGAGCGGTTACGATAAATACCCCGTCTTCTCAAATAATTCAGGAATGATTGCATGGCAGAGCATGGAAACCCCTGGTTATGAAGCTGACAAAGAAAGACTGTTCATGATGGACTTTGCTACCGGCGAAAAAACATATCTCACTAAGAATCTTGACCAGAATGCTGCAAGTTTTATATGGGACAAAAATGACCAGAAAATTTATTTTATCAGTGGTATTCATGCAACATATCAGGTATTTTGCATAGATATTGAATCCGGTGATATTAAACAGCTGACTAAAGGGATACATGATTATACAGCTTTATCCATGGAAGGAGATGTATTGATTGGAACCAAAATGTCGATGTCTATGGCCCCTGAAATATTCAGCATCAACACGGGTACCGGGGAAGAAACACAGCTGACATTCACCAATAAGCATATCTATGATAATATTAAAATGGCCCGTGTGCAAGGAAGGTGGATGAAAACCACCGATAAGAAAGATATGCTTGTGTGGGTTATTTATCCGCCGGATTTTGATTCGCTGAAACAGTATCCGGCACTTTTATTTTGCGAGGGAGGACCTCAGAGTGCCGTAAGCCAATTTTTTTCTTTCCGCTGGAATTTCCAGATCATGGCCGCAAACGATTATATTATTATTGCTCCCAACCGCCGGGGCCTTCCCACATTCGGACAGGAATGGAACGACCAGATTGCCGGTGATTACGGTGGGCAAAACATGAAAGATTATATGACTGCTGTTGATGCACTTAAAAAAGAACCTTACATTGATGAAAACAGGCTTGGAGCTGTTGGAGCAAGTTATGGAGGATACTCCGTCTTCTGGCTGGCAGGACATCATGATGGAAGATTCAAGGCATTTATAGCACATGCCGGGGTTTTTAATTTTGAAAGTGACTATGGTTCAACAGAAGAATATTTCTTTGTTAACCACGATAATAAGGGGCCTTACTGGGAAAAACCAAAACCCCGCAACTATGAATTCTCACCACATCTTGCCGTTCAGAACTGGGACACTCCAATCCTGATCATTACCGGACAAAATGATTTTAGAATAGCTTATACCCAAAGCCTGGAAGCTTTTAATGCCGCTCAGCTTCGGGGAATTCCCAGCCGTTTACTGTTCTTCCCCGATGAATCACATTTTGTACTTAAACCCCAGAACTCCATTTTGTGGCAACGGGAATTTTTCGGTTGGCTTGATAAGTGGCTTAAATAAGGATCTGGCAACTTCATTTATTGATATATTTGTATAGATTTGATATCATAACCCGGGAAACTAATGAATAACTTCTTTCAGTTCCTGCTGCATTTTATTTTTATTGCGACATTTTTGTTTGTTTTTATTATTACCATTATTATACTTAAACCTTTAAGGGTTCACAGAAAAAGAAAAATATCTACAATCACACTTAAGTTAAGTTACCTTTTATACCTGGCTTTCTTCCTTGGCTTTGTTTACCTGGTATTATTCTTTGCCAACAATGATGTAAGCGTTGAAGATATTATGGAAGATAAAACATCAATGATCTATTATATTATTGTGCTGATCTCTTTCTTCCTGCCTAATATCGGGATAATGATACGGAGAAAATTCAAGGAAAGCAGGGGAATCTATAACTATGTGGTTTCAGTACTGAACATCTCTGTAATTCTTGCACTGGTGTACATGATGAACCATATTCAATGGTCATTCTGAAGCTCTAAGTAATTCACATGTCATTTCCAGTTTCTGTTCGTCAGGCAGATTAGCGTCAAGCCAGTGAATCTTCATTCCATTTCTTTCCATCCTCCGGAACCAGGTCATCTGACGCTTGGCAAACTGGTGGATTGCTATATTCAAATTAGCAAACATTTCATCGTATTCAAGATCTCCTTTCAGGTACTGGGCGATATATTTATACTCAAGTCCATAGTAAATCATTTTATCAAATGAGATACCACCTTTAATTAGCCGGGCAACCTCGTCTATCATTCCTTTCTCCAGTCTTTCCTTTAATCTTACGGTTATCCTTTCTCTTCTTGAATCACGATCACAGGAGATTCCAATTATAAATGGATTTAAATCGGGATAATCCTTATTTATCTCCGGATTCTCACGGTAGTATGATTCTATTTCTATAGCACGAACAAGTCTTTTCCTGGTAACCAGATCGGTAATGTTATGAATTGATTTCAATGATTTTAACAGGTCAGTCAATTCTTGAAGAGACTTCTTTTCAAGTGTATTCCTGAGTTGGTTGTTAACAGGTACATTGATAAGCCTGTATCCCCTAAGGACTGCCTCCAGGTATAAGCCACTGCCGCCACAGAGGATCGGTAATTTTCCACTGGATAATAGCTCATTAAATACTCTTATGAAATCTGCCTGGTATTCATATACATTATATTCATAGCCGGGTTCGACTATATCGATCAGATGAACCGGTATTGTTTTACCTTCCACGATATAATCGTTATAATCCTTTCCTGTCCCAATGTCCATGCAGCGGTATACCTGCCTTGAATCAGCACTGATTATTTCACCATTCAATCTGCCGGCAAGCTTTGCAGCAAAACGGGTCTTCCCTGTTGCTGTGGGTCCTAACACAGTGATAAGGTTGAAAGGAAAATCACTCATTGGTGTTATATCCTGTAGAATAGATATATCAAAATTATATTAAACGCACTATAATTCTTACTTTCGTAACCTGAAATATACAGATATGTCTGAAAATAAGATAAACATTAAGAATAAAAAAGCCTATTTTGATTTTGAGATATTGGAAAAGCTGGTTGCTGGAATGGAACTTACCGGTACTGAGATTAAATCGATCCGTATGGGTAAAGCGAGCCTGGCCGATTCTTATTGTTTCTTTAAGAATAATGAGCTTTGGGTAAAGGGAATGCGTGTTTCAGAATATGACCAGGGAAGCTATAATAATCATGAACCTTACAGGGAGAGAAGGTTGTTACTGAATCGTAAAGAGCTTAACAGGTTTGAAAAGCGTGTAAGGGAAAAAGGACTTACTATGGTCGTACTGCGCCTGTTTATAAATGAAAATAATCTGGCAAAGCTTGAAATAGCGCTGGCAAGAGGGAAAAAAGAATATG
>CAZEKO010000220.1:0-3948 GCA_964512775.1 uncultured Bacteroides sp.
TCAAAATCCCGGGCCATCAGAGTATCTCTTATGATCTGAAGATGATGAAATTTAACATTGCTGACAGGCATCTTCGATATTATATCCACCTCTGCCAGGATATCCTGCTCTGTTTCACCAGGCAAACCGATAATAAAATGAGCCCCCTGCCGGATTCCCTTTCTTGCCGTCATCTCAAGCGCCCTCATTGAATCCTCGAATGTATGTCCACGGTTAATGTTTAAAAGTGTTGTATTATAACACGACTCAATTCCATACTCAATCATTATATAATGATCTTCAGAAAGACTGCTTAAATAACTTAGTAATTCATCGCTTATACAATCCGGCCTTGTGCCAACGATTAGTCCTATAATTCCGGGATGATCCAATGCCTCTTCATACATTTTTTTCAGCTGGCTGAAAGGGCCATAAGTATTTGAATATGCCTGAAAATAAGCTATGTATTTGTCTACTTTACGGTATCTCATCTTGTGAAACTGAATACCTTCTTCAAGCTGTTGAGTAATACTTTTTGCTGGTGTGCAATAATTCGGATTAAAAGCATTGTTATTACAGAATGTGCACCCTCCGTGACCTTTTGATCCGTCTCGGTTGGGACAGGTAAAACCGGCATCCACAGTCAGTTTCTGCACACGGTTCCCGAAATGAGCCTTGAAATACTCGGGATAACTGTTAAATCTTCGCTTATGCCCCCATACAAAATTTTTCATTCTCCGGCCTGTATCTGAATATTCTCCTTTAATCTCACATAACACAACCAGCCTGTCACATCCTGATACCCCATTTCCTTAACCAGGTCTATGTATTCCCGCATCTGCGTTTCATGTTCCTTCCTCTTTGCCATGCCGGTCTTATAATCTATAACAATTACCTGGCTGCTCTTCATCATTACCCTGTCGGGTCGTCTTAACTGCCCGGTTGCAGTGATGATATCCCTCTCCTTAAGCACCTTCCAATCGCCTGAAAACCAGTCTTTAACAGGTTCACTGCTTAAAAACGCAAGTATTTCATTCCTGATCTCCCCCGTTTCCCTGCTATTAAGCTTCCCCTCCCTGAACACCCTGTCAACAGCCCTGGACAGGTCATCTTCTGTATCCATCGATTGAAGCACTTCATGTATAAATTTTCCTAAATTGATGCCACGATCTGCACCGGATTCCAAAAAATCTGTTCCATGCCAGCGGGTCCGCAAGCTGGTTTTTGATAATGTATTTGAAACCGTTTCCCTGATAAATTCCGTTGATGGTTCTATCATGTCCGTCTGTCCCCTGCTTCCGGCCTCACCCAGTTTCCAGATCAGGGTATTCTTATTGAAATGCCGGGAAAGATCATTATTCGTCTGTTCTTTTGAGAGAGCAAGCCCCATAAGGTCAGAGATCCTGGTCATCCCTTCAAATTTGTCCGATTCAAACGGGAGCATTACAAAAAGGTTATCCTGCGCGCGGGTTAGCGCAACATAGAGCAGGTTGAGATTGTCGATGTGGATCCGGAACCTTTCCAGCAGATACTCTTCCCTGAAAACAGTTTCTGTAAGTTTCGGCGAATATCTGACCGGGATCAGATTTAACTGGTCGAACGGAAAGATACGCGGCGTGCACCAGAGTATTTCCAGTTGCTGGCGAAGATGATCCAGATTCCAGTTACAGTATGGTATGATCACCGCCGGGAACTGAAGCCCTTTTGCCTTATGAATTGTCATCACCCTGATTGCATTCTGTTCTTCAGATGTAATAAGGGCCTTTTCTGCGCCATATTCATCCCACCACCTCAGGAATGAATTTATATCAGGTGGTTCAATCCTGGAATAATCCAGAATTACATCCTGAAAAGCGTACAGATATGATAAATCCTGTGGCCTGCTATGCAGGTTAAAAAGGGATATGATCCTTTCGGTAATTTCATTCAGGGACAGGTAGGGCAACTCCGCTGAAAGCCCGGTAAAACCATCCGGCATGAAACCGGCAAGATCTTCCATTGTACCCTTGCCCGCAGTCAGGAAAAGCTCATGCAGGTCAGCTCCATCATCTTCTGCAAGCAGGTACCTCCTGTACTCATTAAGGAGTTCAGCTTTGTTTATCTTCTCCCCGGGATCGACCAGGAATTTCATGACACCCAGAATTAACCTGACCGGGGAAGAACCTTCGAGGTATAACAATTCATCAGAGATCATGTCGTAACGATATGCCGATTCCTCTCCTTCCATCTTCTTCTGCTTAAGAAGGACATCAGCTATTCTTTTGCCCTCATCTTTTTTCCTGACGAGGATAGCAATATCGCGTGGTTCATAGCCACGATCCTGAAGCATCATAATAGTTTCGATGACTTTTTCATCCGCTTTCTCTTCCCAGGTCTTTTCATCCTCAGCCACCAGGAACGAAACTTCCACAAAACCACCCTCCTTTGGCTGGTCCTGCGGGATATCCTGCTGAACATCAGCATACGCATTCATAAGTTTCTCACGGAAGTTCAGATCACCGGCCGAATGATTTTCATCGCCAGCAAACTTTGCGCCAAGCATTTCCCGGCAGGATTCAAAAAGCTTATTGTTGAAGGTTATTATATTAGCCCGGCTTCTGCGGTTTTCTATCAGAGACTTAAAGGTCAGCGTTTCACTTCTGAAATCGCTGTTAATGCCTTCAGCAAGTATTTCCCAGTCGCTGTTCCGCCAACGGTATATTGATTGCTTAACGTCGCCAACAACAAGGTTTTGATGATTCAGTGCAAGACTGTTTTCAATAAGAGGCTTGAAATTATCCCATTGCATTCTGCTTGTATCCTGGAACTCATCAATCATGAAGTGAGTGAAATAATTCCCGATTTTTTCATAGATGAACGGCGTTTCATTATCGCCAATTATCTGTTTCAGGAAATACGTGGCATATGAAATAAGAAATACATTCCTTTCATCAAGGTAGTCTGAGATTTTCCTGATAATATCAGTAAGTATTCCAAGCGTATACAGGTATTTGTCAGTGTACCTGACCGAGTTATAGACAATGTACTCCCTGTCCCATAAGCTCAGTGCTTCGGCCAGGATTTCATTCAGGCCGGAATTGTATGCATTGAGGATTTCAGCCTTCCGGCCGGATGTCTGTGAGTGCCAGCCTCCCGGATTGAAAAGGCTATTCCTGACAGTGTCACTTGGCCTGTCAAATTTTTTGTGTGAAAGCTTTTCCAGGTATCCGGCCGGGCCCCTGTCTTTATAATAGAAATCATTTATTTCCAGGCCTGATTCCGCTATTATTTTCATTGCTTTTTCACCAAGTCCCTTCAAACGATTTTCAAAACTGTACTTACATTTATTTAGTTCATTTACATAACGGTTGATATTTCCCCTGTCTTCCAGTCGTTTTATAAGGTCTTCGCTTGATTCACGGAATTTTTCCTTGAATATCTCTTTTGAAAAACTCAGTATATCATTTCTCAGGTTCCAGTGCTGGCCTTCCATAACTCTCTGATCAGCAAATTCTGAAAGCCACTTACTTAGGAATTCATCCTTATCTGCTTCGGATAACATTCTGTCGACAGCTTCCTCCAGCACCCTTTTTTCATTCATCTCGATTGTGTATGCGGGCTGAAGCTGAATTTCACGGGCAAATGACCTGATAACTCTTTGAAAGAATTTATCGATAGTTTCAATATAAAACCGTGAATAATTCTGAAGGATCCGTCCAAGTATTTCACCGGCGGTCTCCTTCAGTTTTTCATCCGTCAGTTTAAACTTATCCAGAAGGCCCTGCTTGAAATCTGAATCTTTCCCATCAGCAAGGGCAGACAACTCTGTCAGGATCCTTTTCTTCATTTCTGCCGTTGCCTTATTTGTAAAAGTCACTGCAAGGACATGGCTGAACTTTGAAGGACTGCTGAAAATAATATCCAGGTAATCCCTGACCAGAGCATGTGTTTTCCCTGATCCTGCAGAAGCTTTGTATATGGTAAGGCCAG
>CAZEKO010000221.1:0-3906 GCA_964512775.1 uncultured Bacteroides sp.
CCCATCCAAACTGGTGGCGGATTTTGGATGAGTCAATAGCATACCTGAGGTCATGTCCTGCACGGTCCTTAACAAATGTTATTAAACGTGCAGAAGTTCCTTTTTCCCTGTTGAGTTTTTGATCCATAATGTCACATAGCAGATGAATAAGGTCAATGTTTCTCCATTCATTATTTCCCCCTATGTTATAAGTTTCACCATGATTACCTTTCCGAAACAACAAATCAATCGCCCTTGCATGATCGACAACAAACAGCCAGTCACGGATATTTTCGCCCTTACCGTAGACAGGAACAGGCCTGTTATTCTTGATATTATTAATGGCCAGGGGAATGAGTTTTTCGGGGAACTGGTTTGGTCCGTAATTATTTGAACAGTTGGAAATAATTACAGGAATTTTATATGTGTGGTAATATGCTTTGACAATATGGTCGGATCCTGCCTTGGATGCAGAATAAGGACTTCTGGGATCGTAACGTGTAGATTCAGTAAAGTAACCTTCTTTACCTAGGGATCCAAATACTTCATCAGTGGAAATATGAAGGAATAAATTATTTTGAAAGGGCTCTTTCCATATTTTCCGGCATGCATTAAGAAGATTTGCAGTACCGGTAATATTTGTATGAAGAAAAGACAATGGATCCATAATTGACCTGTCAACATGAGATTCAGCAGCCAGATGAATCACCACATCAGGTTTATGGTTCAGGAAAATTTCATCAACATTTGCTGGATTCGCAATATCGCCCTTGATAAATGAATAGTTTTTGCAATTCTCTATATCTCTGAGATTTTCAAGATTTCCTGCATAAGTAAGGTTGTCCAGGTTTAGAATGGAATAATCCGTATAATTCTGAACAAACAATCTCACCACATGAGATCCGATAAATCCTGCACCTCCGGTTATAAGGATGGTTTTAGTCATATATATATTATTTTATGGGATTTTGTCCCAATCCCCTGGTTATTTATTACTCTTTCTTTTGGGATTTCTTCCTGAAGTTTTGTTCCCACCTCCAGGCTGAAGATAGCGTATCTTCCAGTGGTGTTTCAGCTTTCCAGCCCAGTTCGGTATTTGCCAGTGATGTATCTGCCCAGACCTTTGGAACATCACCCTCTCTTCGTCCGGTTATACTGTAATTGATTTTTACACCGGTAGATCTTTCAAAAGCCTTAATCATTTCCAGAACAGAAACACCCTTGCCTGTTCCAAGATTAAAAATCTCATTATTAAGTTTGTTTTTTTTCTGAAGCAGTCTTTCGATTGCATTTACATGGGCTTTAGATAAATCCACAACGTCAATATAATCCCTTATACATGAGCCATCCGGTGTGTCATAGTCATTACCGAACACCTTGAGTTCCTTATGTATACCATATGCAGTTTGGGTGATGAACGGAACTAAATTACCCGGAATTCCGATTGGCAATTCTCCGATAAATCCTGAAGGATGAGCTCCGAATGGATTGAAATACCGCAATGAAATGGCTTTAAGGGGAAGTCCTGCGGCAACTGAACTGGAAATTATTTCTTCTGAAATTTGTTTGGTGCTGCCGTATGGAGAATTTGCCTTTTTTATTGGTGAATTTTCAGTAACAGGCAGAATATCCGGTTCACCATATACTGTACAGGAAGATGAGAAAACAAAATATTCCACACCATGCTTAACCATTAATTTAAACAGGTGAATCAGTGAAAATATATTATTTTCATAATACATAAGAGGTTTCTGGACAGATTCAGGCACAGATTTGAATGCTGCAAAGTGAATGACAGCTTTAATATCCGGATGCCGGCTGAAAAAATCATCAAGCAGGTTTTCTTCAAGCAGATCGATTTTTTCAAATAAAGGCCTTCTTCCAGTTATCTTCTCAATCCCACTAATGACTTCCTTTCTTGAATTTGAAAGATTATCGATAATGGCAACGCGAAATCCTGACTGCATCAGTTCAACAGCAGTATGGGAACCAATAAATCCGGTTCCTCCGGTTACAAGTATAAGTTCATTCATTTTTATAAACTCATGTATTGCAGCACTTTTATTTTTTTCTTGTAAATACCTTTGATATCAACCAGTATAACATTATCCGGTCCAAGTGATTTAAAATAGGTTTCGTCCAGATTAAGATATTCCTTATGACTCACTGCAACAATAACCGCTTGATAAGGAGGGCTGGGCTTATCAGCCAAAGTAATGCCATATTCAGCTTTTACATCTTTAGCCGAAGCCTTGGGATCAATAACGTCTACCTGCAGTCCGAAAGATTTTAATTCTGTTATGATATCTACAACTTTCGAATTCCGGATATCCGTAACATTCTCCTTGAATGTGATACCCATTATCAGAACCTTGCATTTTTTAAGGTCAATTGAGTTCCGGATTAGTTTTTTAACAAGATGTTCAGCAATATGAGCGCCCATATTATCATTGATGGCTCTCCCGGCATTAATTATCTGGGCATGGTGACCGTATTGTTTAGATTTATAGGAAAGATAATATGGATCTACACCGATGCAATGTCCGCCAACAAGACCCGGATAAAATTTAAGGAAATTCCATTTAGTAGCAGCTGCTTCCAGTACCTCAAAGGTGTTGATTTCCATTTTATTGAAAATCATAGAGAGTTCATTCATGAAGGCAATATTGATATCTCTCTGGGTATTCTCAATAATCTTTGCTGCTTCGGCTACCATTATAGAACTTGCCCTGTATACTCCAGCTTTGATGATTAATTCATAGGTCAGAGCAATCTCTTCAGCCGCTTCAAGATCACAACCCGACGTAACTTTTACAATTTTTGTCAGGGTATGTTCTTTGTCACCGGGATTAATACGTTCAGGTGAAAAACCTACCTTAAAGTTTTTAATATATTTCAGTCCAGATAAGTTTTCCAAAATAGGCACACAGTCTTCTTCAGTACAACCCGGGTAAACTGTTGATTCATATACAACATAATCCCCTTCCTTGAGAACCCTACCCACAGTTTGAGTAGCTGAAAGTAAAGGTTTCAGGTCTGGTAATTTATGATCATCTATTGGAGTAGGTACAGCAACTATATAGAATTTAGCCTTTCTTAAATCTTCAGGATTAGAAGTAAATAATATATCGCAGTCTTCAAAAGCTTCAGAAGGAAGTTCATTACTTGGATCGATCTTTTTTTTCATCAGCTGGATACGGTCTTCTTTCATATCATAACCGACGACCGAAATTTTTCTTGCGAATTCAAGAGCAATAGGCAGTCCGACATAACCGAGGCCGATAACTGCCATTTTTCCCGACTTATTGACTAATTCTTTATACATATAGTGAGATAAATCATTTATATTATTGTCTTACACATAGGATGGAAATTTCCCTTGCATCCTATGGGTATCGAATTACGGATAGCATACACCAGTTCGATTGAATTTTTGGCTTCTGTCAGACCAAATCCCCTCCCTGCAAGTATTTCCCGATAGGTTTCAGTGTGCAGTTCTCCGAATCCGTCACTGAATTCAATTTCTTTATGGTCGACCTCGAGACATCTGTAAGTTCTTTTTCCTGATTTTTTAACAGATTCCGGCAGGTCGTTATAATCAATGCTCAGGAACCATCTTACCCTTGCCCTGGAAAGTTCAAGATAACCGGACGCTTTATCAGGTTTTGATATATGAGTAATATTTTCCCTGACATCTCCAAAGATCCAGGTAAGCATATCAAAAAAATGAACACCAATATTTGTCGCGACTCCTCCGGATTTTTCAATATTCCCCTTCCACGAAAAATTATACCAGTTACCACGGCTTGTAATATATGTAAGATCAATATCGTAGATCTTATCTTTTGGCCCGTTCAATATCTTTTCACGAAGAGCACGAATTGAAGGATGTAATCTTGTCTGAAGAACGTTGAATACTTTTTTACC
>CAZEKO010000222.1:0-3903 GCA_964512775.1 uncultured Bacteroides sp.
TCGTTTTTCATAATATTAATTTAAATGAAGTAAATAGTTACTCAGGAACGAAAATTAAAGAATATTTATAACTTACGATTAAATTAAAATAGTGAAAATTCCGTTAAGGATAAATCTTTATTTTTCACTGATAATTATGCCAGTCTGCGGTCTTGCTCAAAACCATCTAGGAATCCGAGATTCCATTCAGTTATTTTCCGGAAGACTTATCGATGCCCAGACAGATGACCCCATCCAGTTTGCACATATTATTAATCAGACACGGAATTATGCAGTAATCAGCGATACGCTAGGATATTTCAGTATTCATATCCAGCAAAAGGATCTTTTAGTTGTTACTGAAATAGGATATTATGATCTACCCATTTACATCAGCGACTCAGTTGCAAGAGCAAACAGATTTCATATTTACAGGATGATCCCTAAAGTATATACAATTAAGGAGATAGATATAAACAGATTGGGAACCTATGAACAATTTAAATATAATTTTTTAAATCTTGATCTTCCGGAACAGGAACATCCGGCAAATCCTTCTGTCTTTAAAGATATTGAGAAGGGTACTGATACACTTGATCTTATAGAAACTTTCAGTATCGGTAGTCCGATAACTGCCATATATAATCTTGTCAGCAAAGAGGGGAAATCGTTCAGAAAGCTGAAGAAATTAAAGGAAGAAGAAGAATTTTGGAAGAAGGTCGAACACAAATATAACCTTGAAATGCTTGAGAGGATAACAGGTTTGAAAGGACTGGAATTATACGAGTTTACCAGTTTTTGTAATTTTAACCAGAAGTTTTTGCTAAGAGCTTCTGAATATGAAATCATTGAGAACGTTCTGGAGAAATTAAAAGAATACAAGAAAACACCAACTGAATACTAAAATCCCATGAAATTAGAATTACCGGAATATAAAGACATAATTAAAGCTCATAATCTGATCCGTGATTATATACATCATACCCCTGTTCTGACTTCAAAAAGCATTGATGAGATTTTCAATACGAAAATTTATTTTAAATGCGAAAATTTTCAAAAGGTTGGTGCATTCAAGTTCAGGGGAGCTACAAATGCTATTCTGTCTCTTTCTGAAGATGAAATCAGGAAAGGTGTTGGTACCCATTCCTCAGGGAATCATGCTGCGGCACTTTCTCTGGCCGCAAGAATGAAAGGAATTCCTGCATATATAGTAATGCCCCGAACCGCTCCTGAAATTAAGATAAAGGCAGTGAAAGGATATGGCGGTAAAATAACGTTCTGTGAGCCCACCCTGGAATCAAGGGAAACCACGATGAAAAAGGTCCTGGAAAAAACAAATGCGATATTCATTCCACCATATAATCATTTTAACATTATTTCAGGTCAGGGAACAGCAGCAAAGGAATTAATAGAAGATACGGGCAATCTCGATATTGTTATGGCACCTGTTGGAGGGGGTGGTTTAATAAGTGGAACTGCAACGGCTGTCAAGGGTATGTCACCTGAAACGAAGGTCATAGCTGTTGAACCCGCCAATGCAGATGATGCTTTTCGTTCGTTTCATGCCGGGAGAATAATACCATCTGTGAATCCTGATACTATTGCCGATGGACTTTTAACTTCTCTCGGAACTTTGACTTTCGCGATTATTATGAAAAAGTTGGATGATATTATAACAGTCTCTGAGTCATCTATAATTTTTGCTATGAGAATGATATGGGAACGGATGAAGATTATTGTAGAACCATCAGCTGCAGTTCCTCTCGCAGCACTCGTGGAAGGGAAGATAGATTTCAGCGGGAAACGTATAGGAATTATTCTTTCAGGAGGGAATGCAGATCTCAACAAGCTTCCTTTTACTCAAGTTTAAGATAGGTGATAAGAGGGTAATGATCAGATAACCTGAGACGTACCCTTTCAGTACAAAGAGCAGTCATACCCGGGTGGTGTAATATATAATCAATTCTTAAAGCTGGTGTAATACCAGAATAAGTATTGCCTATACCTGATCCTGCTTCAATGAAAGAGTCAGATAATCCAGTTTTAATCTTTTTATATGTATATGAAACCGGAGTATCGTTAAAATCACCGCAGATAATTACGGGGTAGGGAGAAGCTGAAATTTTTTCTGAGATCATATCTGCCTGTTGTGAACGCTTAACAAAGGCATTCTTCAGGCGGTGAGAGATATCCAGTATCTCATCCAGCTGCTGTTCATTATACCTGAGCCTGAGACTGTCGAGGAAAGTATAATTTCGTGAATTCAGGTGGATGGATTGAAGATGGTTATTAAAAATCCTAAGTGTATCACCATTGAAATTTATATCAGTATAAATAGCAATATTGAAGGTATTTTCAAACCGGATAATTCCTTTCCCGACAATAGGATATGAGCTGAATGTAGCCATTCCATAACTGGAATTTCTGTTATCGGTAATGGTATAATAAACGTGCCGGTATGGAGTGCTTTTTAAAGATTTGTATAGTCTTGAGGCTGCAAATAATCCTTTTTCCTGAGTGTAGTATTCCTGGAAGCAAATGATATCCGGATCTTCCTGGCGAATGAACCTGAAGATGCTGTCTCTTGCATCTTTATGCTTTGCCCAGTTGTAAATATTAAAGGCCCGGACATTATAGGTCAATACCTTTATTACCTTATTATCTTCACGGAATCTGCGTGTATAGGCTTCTTTGATCTCGTTCTTTTTAAGAAATTTGAAATTAGGCTGGACCACGCTTGTTAGTAAATTCCATCCCGTGATAATTGCTATTAATGAAATGAAAAATTCTTTCTTTCTAAATGCCAGCCAGAATAAAATCATCGCTATATTGACAGCAAGTATATAAGGATAAATAAGTCCCAGAAACGCAAAAGGCCAGAATTTTGCCGGGCTGATAAAAATTGAAAGCTGGGACATGATGAGAAGAACAGCCAGCAGGATGTTGAAATACAATATGAATTTATAAACCAGTCTCTTCAATTTATTTTTTTTAAGATATTAAATATTACATCAAGTACTAGTTATTACTTTGTCTGAAAAGAAGTTCCTTTTCTTGTTTTGTCAGACTGTCGTATCCTGATTTGGCTATTTTATCAAGGATCCGGTCTATTTCAATTTGTTCTTCTTTTTTTCTTTTATTAAAATCATAATCGCTTTCAGATTTCCGGTGTGTGACGGTAACCTTTGGTTTTGGTTTAAATATTCCAAAAAAAGCACTCAGGAAACGGTTTAATCCCCTTGTCAAATCGCGGCCTTTCCGGTATTGCAGGGTAAACAGGTATCCGAAGAGGGCTCCACCGATATGTGCAATCTTGCCGCCGGTATTAATAGAAAAATCAAAAACAGACGTGACCAGGAATCCAATAAGAGCGATGTAAATAATTTTTACTCTGCCAACAAAAAGCAGGTTAACCGCATAGTCAGGCACATATACAGAAATTGAAATCACAATTGCCATAACCGCTGCAGAAGCTCCAAGTGCATAGGATAATTCCAGTTGTTTAAAGAATACCGGGAAAATGTTATAAACAAGAACATAAAGGAACGCCCCGGACAAACCACCAAGAAGATATACACCAACTAATTTTTTACCGTCAAGGTATTCGAGGAATATTCGTCCAAACCAGTACAACCAGAGCAGGTTGAACAGTATATGCAAAAAGTTTTTATGCAGGAACATATAGGTGATCAGGGTCCAGGGTTTCCGGATAAGCAGATGAAGATCGGCAGGCACGGCAAAAGTCAATAAAAAGGCAGAATAGGATTCATGACGGTTAAGGATAAAATAAAATATCTCAACGATATTGACAATAAGAAAGATGGCAAGATTTATATAAATCAGCCTGGTAAGACTGGATCCGGATTTAAACGTTTGTTTTATTTCGTCAGCTATACTCATGCCTTAAAGTCAATAATTATTGAA
>CAZEKO010000223.1:0-3864 GCA_964512775.1 uncultured Bacteroides sp.
GGTATTTGGTTTTACGGTCGTCAGGTACGTCCGATTTTTCAGATTGACCAGGCCTGGTTTTCCTGTGAAGCAGATAGGTAAGAGGATAGGACTTGTGTTAAAAGTGGCTTTTGGCCAGACAAGGATCATGCGACGGCCGGTAATTGGATTGCTACATGCATTGGTTTTCTGGGGTTTCTGTGTGATTTTGATCGGAAGCATTGAAATGACAATTGATGGACTTTTTGGAACCCATAAAGCATTTAAAAACCTTGGGCTGGTATATGATATCATAATGGCAACGGGTGATGTTTTTGCATTAATAGTCCTGGTGGCCGTCATTGTATTTCTTATCCGGAGGATCTTCTTACATGTGAAGAGATTCAATGGAATTGAGATGAAGAGCATCTCTCATACAGATGCAATCATATCACTTATGCTGATCCTGGTCCTTATGGTTACTCTTCTGGGGATGAATACTTTCTATGTTAAATCAGCACTGCTGAGCAGTCTTCCCATTCATGGACAGTATCCTGTAAGTGCGCTTCTTGCAAAGATGTTCAGTACATCCCAGCCAATGAGTGCAAATCTTTATGAGATATGCTGGTGGTCACACATCCTGTTAATATTCATCTTTGCCAATTATCTTCCCTATTCAAAGCATTTTCACGTATTTATGTCAGTTCCGAATGTTTTTCTCAGTCGGCTGGATCCGCTCGGGAAACTGACAATTATGGAGAGTGTTACAAAGGAAGTTAAGATCATGATGAATCCTGAAACAGCCTATTCTGCAACTTCCGGCAGTGAAATGAATGAAGCCCCCGGCCGTTTTGGTATCCTCGATGTCGAAGATGTAACATGGAAAAATTATTTAGATTCACTATCATGTACCGAATGTGGCAGATGCACAGCCTCATGCCCGGCAAATATCACCGGTAAGAAGCTATCCCCAAGGAAAATCATGATGGACTTGCGGGCCCGGATGAAAGAGAAGGGACCAGGACTGGTCAGGAAGGGCAAAGAATTTAATGACAACAGGGCTTTGATAGGGGATTATATCACAGAGGAGGAATTATGGGCGTGTACGCTTTGTAATTCATGTGCACAGGAATGTCCCGTAAATATTGATCATCCTTCTCTTATAGTGGGTATGCGGAGGTATCTTGTGATGGAAAAATCTGCGGCTCCTGCCGGGTTGAATGCCATTTTTTCTAATATTGAAAATAATGGTGCGCCCTGGCAGTTCTCCCGTGAAGACAGGATGCAATGGAAAGTTGGGCTTGACATTCCGGTACCGGTTATGAGGGATGTTTTCACACGTGGTGAAAACCCGGAATACTTATTCTGGGTTGGAAGTGCAGGAGCTTTTGATGACCGATACAAAAATGTGTGCAGGTCAATGATAAAGATCCTGAATCATTTTAAAGTGAGCTACGCTGTACTGGGGATTGAAGAAACTTCTACTGCAGATGCAGCACGGAGAGCTGGTAATGAAATGCTTTACCAGATGCAGGCACTTATGATCATTGATTTGCTTAAAAACTATAAGGTCCGTAAAATCCTGACATGTGATCCCCATGCATATAACACTTTTAAAAATGAATACCCTGATCTCGGGGGCAAGTTCGAGGTAATTCATCATACGCGTTTTCTGAATGATTATATTGAAAAAGGGAATGTTAAGTTTAACGGCGGGAAATTCAGCAATCATACTATTACCTTCCATGATCCGTGTTATTTAGGAAGAGCGAACAGGGAATATGATGCGCCACGGCGAATCCTGAAAAAATTATCAGCACAAATGTCAGAAATGCCAAGAAACAGAAGTTTTGCATTATGCTGCGGGGCAGGAGGGGGGCAAATGTTCAAGGAAGCTGAGAAAGGAAATAAAGAAGTTTTTTTGGAAAGAACGGAAGAGGCGCTTGGAACAGGGGCAGATATTATTGCTACAGCTTGCCCTTATTGCATGGTTATGATCACAGATGGGTTGAAATATAAGAATACTGAAGAATCAATAAAAAATTATGATATTGCAGAACTTGTTTGTATGGCTCTTGAATTATAACTTTATTCATTTATAACAAAATTTAATATCATGGATCAGAACATACCGGTAAAAGGTGGTGAATTTCTGGTAAAAGAAACTCAACCCGAAAGTATTTTTATTCCGGAGGAATTTGATGAAGAGCAAAGGATGATCGGGCAAACCTGCAGGGATTTTCTTGATACTGAAGTATTTCCAAACCTTGACAGGATCGATGACCACGAAGAAGGCCTTATGAGGGAACTGCTCAGGAAAACTGGTGAACTTGGTTTGCTGGCTGTTACTATTCCTGAGGAATATGGTGGTTTTAACCAATCGTTTCTTACATCTATGTATGCGAGTGAAGTGCTGGGAGCGGGTTACTCTTATGCAGTGGCATATTCGTGCCATGCGGGAATCGGTACATTGCCGATCCTGTATTATGGCAATGCAGAACAGAGGCAGAAATATATTCCGAAACTGGCTACCGGCGAATTGATTGGTGCATACTGCCTTACAGAACCGGGTGCAGGTTCTGATGCCAATGCAGGTACATCAAAGGCTACCCTTTCAGCAGATGGCAGGCATTATATTCTCAACGGACAGAAAATGTGGATTACCAATGCAGGATATGCGGATGTTTTTACAGTTTTTGCGAAGATCGATAATGACCGGGTGCAGAGTGCATTTATTGTAGAAAGGACTTTTCCCGGACTTGTTTTTAATCCGGAAGAGAAAAAGATGGGTATTAAAGGATCGTCAACGAGACAGATATTTTTCAATGATTGCCAGATTCCGGTAGAAAATCTGCTTGGGAAGAGGGGAGAGGGTTTTCGGATTGCATTAAACATCCTGCATATGGGAAGGATTAAGCTGGGAGCCAACGTCATAGGGGCTGCCAAAAAGGCCATTGACTATTCCGTCAGGTACGCCAATGAACGGAAACAATTTAACTGCCTGATATCTTCATTTGGAGCTATAAAATATAAACTGGCTGAGCAGGTGATCCGGACTTTCGTGACGGAATCGGCCGTGTACAGGGCAAGCAAGGATCTTGATGAGGCAATAAAATATTATGTCAGCCAGGGAGAAGATAAGGGAAGGAATACAATGGAAGCCTTCAATCAGTTTGCCATTGAATCGGCAGTGATGAAAGTGTTTGCTTCAGAAATGCTGGATTATGTTGTAGATGAGGCAGTTCAGATTCACGGGGGAATGGGGTATTCATCAGAAATGCCAGTTGACAGGGCATACAGGGATTCAAGGATCAACAGGATATTTGAAGGGACCAATGAAATTAACAGGATACTTGTTGCAGATACAGTGATGAAAAGGGCGGCGAAGAAAGAAATCCCGGTCATGGAGGAAGCACAGAAAGCCCTGGATGAGATCCCCACGCTAAAGGCTGGCGAAAGTAAAGGGCTTGACTATTTTAAAACAAAAGAGATTTATATCAGGAATTTTAAAAAGGCAGCTCTCATCCTTTTAAAATCTGTTTCTGAAAAATTCACTAAATCACTTGTTCTTGAACAGGAGATAATGAATAACATATCAGATATTATAATGCTTCTTTATGCGGCTGAATCCACACTGCTCAGGATTCAAAAACTGGAAAAGATGAAGAATGCAGAGTCAGTGAAAATTTACAGAGATATCCTTGATGTATTTGTGTATGATGCAGCATCTTCTATCAGGAAATTTGGTTTGGATGCTGTTTTCAGCTTTGCATTTGGTGAAACAAAGGATTTGCTGATAAGGGGAATTGAATATTTTACTGATGTGGAGGGTGTGAATGTCAGGGATGCAAGAAGACGGATAGCTGATCTGTTAATTTCCGAAAACAGGTATTGTTTCTGATAAAT
>CAZEKO010000224.1:0-3855 GCA_964512775.1 uncultured Bacteroides sp.
GCATCAATCCCGAACAACAGATCAGGAGAGGCGAGATGAAAAAAATGAAGGGAATGGGATTGAAACATCTGTCCGTAATGCATTAACCGGCGCATCTTTTCAGCTGTCGGGGTTAATCCGTCTCCCTTCCCTGCTCCAACAATAACATCCAGTGCCTTGGCAGCGGCAAGATGATGTGAGACCGGGCATATCCCGCATAGCCTCTGGACGAGCACGGGCATTTCCCAGTAGGGGCGGCCCTGAACAAATTTTTCAAATCCTCTGAATTCTACAATATGCAACCGGGTCTGAGCCACATTGCCATCATCATCCAGGTGAATTGTGACCTTTCCATGGCCTTCCACCCTTGTTACAGGTTCAATGGTTATTTTGCGTCCCATATTATTTATCTTGCTAATTAATCAAATTTGATGACTTCATAAGGCAGAATAATTTCTTTTCCTTTGATCAATGCTACCAGGGTTTCCCAAATAAGATCAGCTCTTGGAGGGCAACCCGGAAGATAATAATCAATCTTTACAATTTCCTGACAGGGATAGACCTTATCCAACAGCATTGGCAACTCATCGTCATTGGGGATTATATGCTCGATATTGGCCGTAACAGAAGGCCCAGTCAGGTATGCTTCCCTGAGGCATTCCCGGATTGGGATTCCATTCCTGAGGGCGGGCAGCCCACCCATAATGGCGCATTCTCCAACCGAGATAAGGATTTTACAGTGTTTCCTGAATTCCTTCAGGACATGGACATTTTCACTGTTGCAGCATCCACCTTCAATAAGGCCAATGTCGCATTGTTTAGTGAAAGTCTTGATATCATTAATGGGTGATTTATTGAATTCAACAAGCTCGATCAGCTCCAGAATCCTGTCATCAATATCCAGAAGTGACATATGACAGCCGAAGCATCCGGCCAGAGAAGTTGTAGCAACTACTGGTTTGTACATTACTTTAAATTTTATTTTTCTGTTTTTTCAATATCACTGCCAATTGGTGACTTATCATATTTCCGTTTCCCAATAGGAGTAATAAAGCCTTTTTCCCGTGCAAGTATTGATCCGACAGGGCATAAATCCATGGCTTCCTGGGCTTTTTCAGGTGTTAGCTGGGCTGCAAGGACACTGTCCACCACAACCTGTGCTTTGTTACTTTTGTTCTTATATGCAAAAATGCTCTTCCCCTGTTCATCCTTAATACCTCTCATACAGCGTTTACAAAGAATACAACGGTTCTGGTCCTTGATGATCAATGGATGGGATGAATCCACTTCTTTTTCCGGAAAATTAAAAGTGAACCGTGGAGCCATCATCCGGAACCGGTAAGCCAGGGCCTGCAGCTCACAATTGCCACTTTTTTCACAAGCAGGACAAAAATGATTTCCTGATACGAACAAAACTTCAATGATGGCTTTCCGAATTTCATTCAGTTCTTCAATATTATTTTCAATCACCATTCCTTCCTGAACTGGCGAAGTGCAAGAAGTCATCAGCCGGCCATTGACTTTAACAGTACAAATCCGGCACGATCCCTTGGGTTTTAATCCCGGGAAGTTACAGAGAGTAGGTATATAGATGCCGTTTTCTTTTGCAGCTTCAACAATAAATTTGCCTCCGTCAGCCTTGCATTCTTTGCCGTCAATTGTAAATGTTACCTTATTATTCATGGTCTCAGGATATTTTCTTAAATAATGAATTATAATAATGGATTATTGCGACCGGTAGCTTCACAGGATTCCTTCACAGCAGATGCAAGACTGAAACCTGTATAAAAATCCTTGTCTTTTTGAACTTTCTCTTCATACAGGTATCTGAAATTTTTAAGGCTTGTTGTTATAGGATTTGCCGCTGTCTGTCCAAGACCGCATCGGCTGAATTTGAGAATTTTGCTCCATTCCTGCAGATCATCAATATCCTGCATTACACCATTGCCATGCAGGATCTTTTCCAGCTTATTTTTTAATATGTATGGCATATTGCGGCAGGTTGAGCATGAACCGCATGATTCTTCAATAAAGAATTCCATAAAATTGAGAACCACATCCTCAAGTAATTTCCTCGTCTTATTAAAAATAATTAAAGAACCTCCTGTCGCAAGATCCTCATATCCCAATCTGCGTTTAAATTCATTAGGCCCTACAAGGGCTCCTGAAGGACCTCCAACCTGCACAGCCTGAGTATCTGTTGCTCCAACCATTTGCAGGATATCATATATACTGAAACCCCATTCAATCTCATATACCCCCGGGAACCGGCAATCACCGGAAATGCTGAGGAGTTTGGTGCCAGTTGATTCTCTTGTGCCGAATGAGGAATACCAGTCGCTCCCGTTTTTAATAATTTTTACGACCGAACACAGCGTTTCAACATTATTAATAACGGTCGGCTTTTCCAGGTAACCTTTATCAACCGGGAACGGCGGACGATCCCTTGGCTCCCCTCTTTTACCTTCTGCTGATTCAAGCAGGGCAGATTCTTCGCCGCAGACATAAGCACCTGCTCCGTACTGGATACGAATATCGAAATTAAAGCCTTTCTGATCCACAGCATCAGTTCCGATGATTTTCTCTGCTCTCAGGTCATCCAGAGCCTTCTCAAGGTGCCTCTGTAAATATTTGTATTCATATCGTATATAAAGGATTCCTCTGGTAGCACCAATCGCATAACCTGCAATGGCCATACCCTCAAATAATAGTTTTGGCAATTCGGTGAGAATCACCCTGTCTTTGAATGTCCCCGGTTCTCCTTCATCAGCATTGCAGAAAACATATTTATCCGTACATGGGGATTTGGAGCAAAACTCCCATTTTAAACCGGTAGGAAAACCTGCACCGCCACGCCCGCGGAGATTTGATTGTTTTATCTCATCAATAACATGGGCCGGAGTCATAGTAACCGCTTTCCTTATCGCTTCACCGGGTGTGTGGGGATCCCATAAAACGGACCCCTTCCTCCGGATATGGTTTGTAACAACCGATCTCACCAGTTCTGAACTGTTACTGCCATCACCGAAATTAGCCCGGTACATTTGCTCAACAGCTTTGCCTGCCTTCATATCGTGAACAATCTCCTTTACCCTGAATGGTGTAAGGTTATTAAAGATCAACCCGTTGATTATTGCCGCAGGCTCCTGGTCACTCATACCTATACAGGAAGTATCGAATAAACCGATAGAGCCGTCAACCGAAACATTCCCGAATATTATACCAGCTTCTTCTTCAAATGTTTTCCGAACCTGATCCCTCCCCATCATATTCGCTACCACACTGTTATTGAGGTATACTGTGTATTTCCCTGTTGGCTTCTGGGGAAAAAAGTGGTAAAAACTCAGTGTTTGTTCCAGGTCAGCCTTGGATAATCCTAATGCATCGGCAATTTTCTGATTCAGCTCATGGGGTATATACCCCTTTTCATTACTGATGTCTATCAGAATATCCATTAACCTTCTAGGATCTGCGATGTATTTGTCAATAATTTTTTTGACAGTTTCCATATCAACTATAAGTTTATTAAGTTTATTTTTCCTGTATGTTCTTCCGATGCCTGTTAACAAAATAAATCAGGTTAATAAGTTCGTTCTCAATGTTGAAATTATTAATAACTATTTCGTCAGTACTCTTAAACTTGACTGATGTGAAGTTAAGGATTCCCTGTATATGAGAAGATTTGAGAATCTCTAGTGTTTGTTGTGCAGCAATATCCGGTACAGCCATTATCGCTACTTTAACATTATGTGTTTTAATGAACTTTGGGAATTCCTCTATTGGCATAACGGGAATATCTCCTTTTATCCTGATTTTTTTCCCATCAATATCAAATCCAGCCACAATCCTGATTCCATCTTTATAAAATCCCTTATA
>CAZEKO010000225.1:0-3844 GCA_964512775.1 uncultured Bacteroides sp.
TAGTTAAATCAATGAATATAAAACTAGGCGTACCACAAGAAATTAAATTGAGCAATAGATACTATGAGCAAAACCGAGATTTTGCTATAAGAGATATTTTCGATGCATTATTAGAATTAATTACTAATAGTGATGATAGCTATCATCATTTATTTGTAAAGCAGAAAAGAGCGGACGATGGAGGCCCAATTTTAATTGAAGTTGAACAACACAGAAAAGATAATCCCTCAATTATTAAAATTAAAGATAAAGCAGAGGGAATGACTCTAGAAAATATGATTAATAAAATTAAGATTATTGGAGAAAAAACAAGTGATTATGGCGATAGAGGATTTTTATCAAGAGGCCTTAAGGACTGCACTGCTTTAGGAAATTTGTTTATTGAATCTATTGTTGATGATAAATATTATAAATGCAAATTAAATAGGAATCCCATCCAATTTATCCCTCTAGTTGACGGAGATAAAATTACATCTGAATTAAGAGAAAGTTTAGGAATTGACAGAAAAAACGGAACTGTTGTTACAATTGAAATAAGTCAAGATAAAAGACTCCCGAGATACGATAGTATTATTCAGCTATTACCGTGGCATTTCTCATTAAGAGACATTTTATCTGAAAATAGTCCTACTAAAGTTCAGATTAAAGATTTAAATCAAAGTGATAAAAAGCTAGAAAAGATTATTTATTTTCCACCAGAGGGTGAATTACTAATTGATGATGAATATATTGTTGATAATTATCCAGATGCAAAATTTAAGCTGAAGATCTGGAAAGCAAACGAAATTCTGGATGATTCAAAAGGTGATAGATTCAGAAGGTCTGGTATCTTAATTAAAAGTTGTAAACGGTAAATAACATTGCAAGTTTTCGGTAAATAAGTTTGCATTGATTTCGGTAAATAAGTTTGCACGATTTCGGTAAATAAGAATGCAAACTTCTCATTATTTTTTCCGGTTAAGAGATAGAAAAATCTGACTTTTAGGATATAACCTAAATGTCAGACAATGAAACATTTTTTTAACCAAATGATCATGTACCACGAGATACATAAACAAGACCGGGATGATAAAAAGCCTTCTCAGATAGCTAATTGCCTTGGTATAGATACAAGAACCATAAAAAAGTATCTGGGCATGAGTGAGCAAGAGTATATAGATTATAATGAAGACCGAACAAACCGGACTAAGAAGCTTATAAATTACGAGGCTTTTGTAAAAGAAAAGTTGACCCGCTGCCCGGAAGCCAGTGCAGCGCAGGTTCATGACTGGTTAAAAGAACACCATGATGATTTTATCAAGGTGACAGAAAAGACGGTATACAACTTTGTACTTTATATACGCAACAAGTACGGTCTTCCCAAACCGTTTGATATCCGCCAACACATGAAGGTACCGGAGCTTGAATATGGGAAACAGGCACAGGTGGACTTTGGGGAATATAACATGACCGATACAGAAGGACGTCGTAAGAAAGTATACTTTTTTGCTATGGTTCTCTCCCGATCAAGGTATAAATATGTGCTCTACTCCGATGTTCCTTTTACAGCGAAAACCGTGGTGGAAGCTCATGAAAAAGCATTTGCTTTTTTTGGAGGATACCCCAATGAAGTAGTTTATGACCAGGATAAACTTATTCTGGTAGATGAAAATCTGGGCGATTTTTTACTTACAGAGATCTTTCGGAATTATCATCAGCAACGAGGGTTCCATTTATACTTCTGTCGCAAAAATGATCCACAGAGTAAGGGGAAGATCGAGAATGTGATTAAATACATCAAATATAACTTCCTCAGGGGTAGAATCTTTTACGACATCCATACTCTGAACGGGCAGGGATTGGAATGGTTAAGCCGGACAGCCAACGCAAAGGAACATGCATCAACCAAAAAGGTACCTTCCCTGGAATGGGAACTGGAAAAACAATATTTAGCCCCATTAAAACATACAATCATGCTGCAACACGAAAGAATACCCTACAAGGTTAGAAAAGATAACACAGTGAGCTTTAAAGGCAACTATTATACATTACCGGAAGGCACCTATAAGGGAAAGGATACAGTTGTCTATATTGAACAACAGGAGAGCATTTTAATCTTATCCGACAAAGCAGGAGAGGAAATTGGTCGACATAAGCAATCACTTCTCAAAGGAGTACTTGTGCGTAATAATAACCATTACCGGGATCATAGTATAAAAGTACATGAACTGATTACCAGGGTATCGACCTTATTTACCGATCCATCCAAAGCTTTGAAATACCTTGAGGGGCTACACCAGAATCATCCTCGTTATGCAAGGGATCAGGTTCGTCTTATTGCAGATGTATGCTCCAGGCATCCCCAGGCTGATCTGGATAAGGCCCTGGATTATTGTATAGGAAACAGCATCTGTAAAGCAACTGACTTTGAGCCGGTTGTATGTGCCCTTTCTGAAGACATGCCTGAAATTGCGTCAGGAAAAGGACAACGTAGTCCTCTGAATAAATATAAATACCAGATTATTCCTGAGAAAAGTAATTTATCGGATTATGAACAAATACTGAACTAATGATGGAAACCAAAACAGATCTTCTTCAAAACATGGTTCGTCAACTTAAGCTACCTGGCATAGCTGCAGGGGTTGAAAATCTCTTGCAGAAAACCCAAAAGGAAGAAACCAGTTATCTTGATTTTGCTCTGAGTATGCTCTCTGCCGAGGTGGAGTATCGCAATCATCAGAATCTGATTAAACGGCTCAAAGTGGCCCGATTACCTCTTAATAATGATCTGAACCAATGGAAACAAAACCAGCAGAATGGAATATCCAAACAACAACTTGCACAACTGCGTGAGTGCTTATGGCTGGAGCAAAACTTTAACATTATACTTATGGGACCCAGTGGTACCGGAAAAACCTTCATGGCTGCCGGGCTGTGTAATGAAGCTCTGCAAAAGGGATATAGGGCTTGCTTCCGAACAATGGAACAACTTACTTACCTGTTAAAGATGAAGGATATAACAAAATCTGCAGCTCGTGAGTATACAACTATCCTTAAGGCAAACCTAATGGTTATTGATGATATTATGATGTTCCCCATTGAACATAAACAGGCTGTATCTCTCTTTAACCTGATCGATCATCTTCATCAGCAGGCTTCTCTTGTTGTCACTACAAACAAATCTCCTGACGAATGGGTTAAGGTTCTTGATGACGAAGTCCTTGCCACTGCGATCCTTGATAGACTTCTGTTCCACTGTGAAATTATCAAACTCTCCGGGAAATCATACCGGTTAGAAAACAGAAAAACTATATTTTAGTAACGTTCTTTTATTTTTTGTTCCTTTACAAATCGGAAAATAACAATGCGGAAAATCTTGCATTCTTATTTACCATTTTTTTGCATTTGCATTTACTGCTTACAAAAGCAGCATTATTCTTATATTTTGATGTTATTTCAAGCTTATCACAACCTCCTAAAAATGCATATATTCCATAACCATATTGTCCATTTGTCCATGGTTGAGCTTTTTTATCAGAATCACCAATACTTCGAACAACTTTAGTAAAATTATTTATACCTTCACAATTATCAGTTATTATTATTTTACCATCTTTATAATTAATCCCATATATTTTTAGCTTAATTTCAATTCTTTTCGAATATGATTTGAGGTTAGAATCAAAGAATTCTTCAGCACTATCAAGTGAATTATCAATATATTCCATAAAAATTCTATTCACATCAGTGTAAAGTGTTGCGATGTTTGGAATTATTCTTGGCGAAATGTTTAATTGTATAGCCATAATTACATGTTTTTAAATAAAATTCCTTGTCATTGCCAATACCATTTTATAAGTTTTTT
>CAZEKO010000226.1:0-1694 GCA_964512775.1 uncultured Bacteroides sp.
AGTTACATGCTAAATATCATTAATTAAACCACTCTGATACCATAACTTTACTTTATTGTTGCTAACAAAACCAAAACTTCATCAGCCATGTCAGTCCATTCATTTTACACACCTGGTATCCAAAACGAACCAATAAAAACCTATGCTCCCGGCTCACCTGAGCGTGCGGAGCTGAAATCTGTTATTGCAGGAATGTACAGTGAAGTTGTTGATATTCCTTCTGTTATAGGAGGTAAATTCATCCGGGAAGGCAAAAAGACTGAAGTATTTCCTCCTCATGACTTTCGCCACCTGATCGGACATTATTATAATGGTGATGCCCCCCAGGTAAGCAATGCTATTGAAGCTGCACTTAAAGCAAGATCACACTGGAACAGCATGTCGTGGGAACACAGGGCATCCATATTTCTAAAGGCAGCTAGTCTGTTATCCGGACCATATCGTGCAAAAATCAATGCAGCCACTATGATTGGTCAGTCAAAGACAGTCCACCAGGCTGAGATTGATTCAGCCTGTGAAATGATAGATTTCCTGAGATTCAACGTGCAGTTCATGGAAGATATTTATATTAACCAGCCTCTGGCACCATTGAATATATGGAACCGAATTGAATACAGGCCGCTTGAAGGGTTTATTTTTGCCCTTACACCTTTTAATTTCACCTCCATCTCCGGGAACCTTCCATCCGCCCCTGCCATCATGGGTAATACTGTGGTGTGGAAACCCTCAAAAACACAGGTTTACTCAGCCAGGGTCCTGATGGAAGTCTTTATGGAAGCCGGACTACCCGATGGTGTGATAAATATGGTTTTCGCTCCCGGGCCAGTTACAAGTGAAGTCATTCTCAATCATCCTGATTTCGCGGGGATTCATTATACAGGCTCGACCGCGGTTTTTGGTGATATTTGGCGTAAAATTGGTGCAAATATCAGGATTTATAAAACCTATCCTCGCATTGTGGGCGAGACAGGCGGAAAAGGCTTTATTATAGCACATTCGTCAGCAAGTATCCCGCACCTGGTGACTGCCATTATAAGAGGTGCTTTTGAGTACCAGGGCCAGAAATGTTCCGCCGCATCAAGGGCGTATCTCCCTGCAAGTCTGTGGCCTGAGATAAAGACCACCCTGGAAAATAGTCTTGATACAATAAAAATGGGGCCGCCCGAGGATTTCCGCAATTTCATGTGCGCTGTGATCGATGAACCGTCCTTTGATAAACTCGTCGGTTATATCGAACGGGCCCGGAAAGATAAGGATGCGGAAGTCATCATGGGCGGAGGTTATGACAAATCAACGGGTTATTACATCCAGCCTACCATTATCCAGGTTACCAACCCCTCGTATTTCACTATGGCCGAAGAGCTTTTCGGACCGATACTTTCAGTATATATATATGATGATAATAAATGGGAAGAAACGCTCGATCTTCTTGATAAGACTTCGGTTTATGGGCTTACCGGGGCACTTTTTGCAAATGACAGGCAGATTATCGAATCCGCAACCCGTACATTATCATATGCCGCCGGCAATTATTACATCAACGATAAGCCCACGGGTGCAATAGTCGGCCAGCAACCCTTCGGGGGGGCCAGGGCATCAGGGACAAATGATAAGGCCGGATCATACCTGAATATACTCAGATGGGTTTCCGCCAGATCAATTAAGGAACGGTTTAATCCGCCGGCGGATGATTG
>CAZEKO010000226.1:1794-3843 GCA_964512775.1 uncultured Bacteroides sp.
GAGTGTTGAAAAAAAAATTAGGGTCGAAGACTTTTTTTTCATTCATTTGAGACGGCATGAAGAGTGTTCTTAAAATATTAATCAGGATTTTCAGAAATAAATATATTCTTACCCTCCTGGTATTGATAGTCTGGCTTCTTGTTTTCGATCGTAATAACCTGATTGACAGGGTTAAGTATCTGAAGGCCCTGGATGAAATGGAAGAACAGAAAATCTATTATATCGAAAAAATCAGGCATGACTCGGCCAGACTTGATGAATTGCGGACCGACGCAGAAAATCTTGAAAAATTTGCCCGTGAACAATACCTGATGAAAAAAGAGAATGAAGATATTTTTGTCATTGTGGACGAATAACAGAGCTGCCATTCAAACCGAAAAACGGTTCCTCCTTTTGTAATTTCCTGAAATACTCAAGTAATTCCTTTGTATTCATGTTTCTGAAAGATCCGTACCCTGAGTTTTCCAGGAATTCAGCGGCTGCAAGCCTTACAGGTACTCTGGAAAAGTGTTTCATATGTACAAAGTTCAGGAATTTGAATACCCTGAACATATTGAACCATTGATAGAATCGCTTTACAAATCTGTCGGGAGCAGAAGAATTATTGTTTATCTCTGCGATCTTTCCCGGAAATTTTGAACCGGCAAACTCCATGATTACTTCCGGTAGCCTTTTAGATTTTTCAGCAATTCCTTCCGGATTAAGCCCGTACCACCCAGTCAGGTCCGAGAAAAACTCCTTAAGGGGTGTAAATGATCCTGGATTATAGGTCTCCACTTCACTTATCTTTCCGTCTGTAAATTTTTTAATCACGGCACCGGTACCGAACGGGACTCTTGCAGATGGCCTTGGAGATGGATATAAACATGTGGTATTAACCTCACGAAAATTCCCCAGTGGTATGACCTTTTGCAGAAAATAGAAATCTTCCCCCGCTTTGCGTTTATTCATTCCGCCCTGATTGACATAAGTTTCAGCCGTAACACAAAAACATGAACCAATAGTATGGTACGCATAAGGAAATCCAGTGCGGCGAATGGCGCTGACATAATACCTCATATGTAATTCGTACTGTGCAATGGCCCTGTATACTATTTCCGGAAATTCTCCCCCTGCAAGAGGATGTTCAAAATACACCGCACAACCCTTTGTACCAGGATACTGGTCAAAACATTTTTCGATTTCCTTCAGGTAGTTGGGCCTGCATAACGTATCCGCATCAAATGAAATAATAACTCCACCGGACCGGCCGAGGGAATTGAACCTCAGGACTGCCTGGTCCATCCCTATTTTCCTGGCCAGTCCTGGCCCGGCTTCATGTGAAGGAAGATGCGTTTCGTCCAGAATATGGCAGGAAAATCCGGTATCACTATGTGAATTTGCCCAGGCTGAAGCTTCCTTTATGGTTTTCTGATTCGATGCTATGATACCGTAGCCGGCATTTTCAGGTGAATTGACAACCACAATTATTTCAACAGCGGAGGCAGGCCGCTTGCATGACCATAATGATTGCAGGGTATTAATAAGCCGTAGTTCGTCAAAACTTGGTATGACAACAATAAACCTGAGGTTTTTTTTCGGGGAAATATGAATTTTATCCGTCACGGCATACCGTGACAAATATTGACCGGCAAATGACATTATTTTTTGGCTTCTTTTTGCTCGCGGTATTGTTTATTGATACCCTCAAGTACAGGATATGTGATATCCAGGCTGTCTCTCGCAAAAAGAATATTGGAACCAAAACTGTTACTGAATATAAACTGGTAATTATAATCCTTGTTGTAATCTTTCAGAAATACCATAATATTTTCGATAAGCCTTCTGTTCCTGACCTGTTCTTCCTCCTGTAGCTCAAGAGCCAGTTGATCCCTCAATTGAAGTATCTCCTGCTGTTCCTGATAAAGTGATTGTTCCAGTTCAGCAGCTTCACGCCTGGTAACAAGACCTTTATTGACTTTATCCTGATAGTCCTGTGCATTTTTTTCATAGGATCTGGTCCTTGAATTAAGTTGTGCTTCCAGTTCAGATTGTTTATCCATTATTTCA
>CAZEKO010000227.1:0-3825 GCA_964512775.1 uncultured Bacteroides sp.
AGAATTTTAATTTTAAAGACCTCAATATTAATATTACCAATAACAGCGAACTTGCAGTAATCTCTTATACAAGCGGAACCACAGGATTTTCCAAGGGTGTTATGTTACCACACAACAGCCTTATGGCCAATATTCTGTTTGCACAGAGGAACATGCCATTAAAGGCACAAGATAAAATAGTTTCATTCCTGCCGCTTGCCCATTCATATGGAATGGCTTTTGAATTCCTGTTTCCGGTAACGCTGGGCTGTCATATAATTTTTCTGACCAAAACGCCTTCCCCCCAGATTATTACTGAAGCGTTCCAGAAAATCAGACCACGGTTGATCTTATCTGTACCTCTTGTAATTGAGAAAATATATAAAAAACGAATACTGCCGAAAATTTCAAAAAATCCGGTTAAAACACTTCTTAAAATCCCATTGTTAAATATCCTTATTTATAAAAAAATAAGGAAACAGTTATTTGAATCATTTGGAGGAAATTTCCATGAGATAGTCATAGGTGGTGCCCCATTTAATCCGGATGCAGAAGACTTATTCAAAAAGATCAAAATACCATTTTCAGTGGGCTATGGGATGACAGAATGCGGACCATTAATTAGTTATGCAGGTTGGGATAAGGCGAAATTAAGATCAGCAGGCAAAATAGTTGATACACTTGAAATAAGAATCGATTCGGAAGATCCTTACCATGTTGATGGTGAAATACAGGTAAAAGGTGAAAATGTGATGCTGGGTTATTATAAAAATGAAAATGCTACAAAAGAAATACTGGATTCTGAGGGGTGGTTGCATACTGGTGATCTTGGTATCATCGATAAGGAGAATTATATTTTCATAAGAGGAAGAAGTAAAAGCATGCTACTTGGATCATCGGGGCAGAATATTTATCCCGAAGAAATTGAAGCCAAAATAAATAACCTGCCTTTTGTTGTTGAATCCCTGGTTATTCAGGAAGGAACAAAATTAGTTGCCCTGATTGTTCCTGATGAGGAATGGATGAAGGCAAACCAGTTAACAGAAGACAAACTACAGGAATTCTATTTAAAGCAGAGACAAACATTGAATCGGGACCTTCCTGCTTACGCACCAATTTCTGAATTCAGGTCGCATAAGGAAGAATTTGAAAAAACTCCCAAAAAAAGTATTAAAAGATTCAAGTATCAGTAATCAGATATTCAGTTTATAATTTACTGGACTTTTCCCGTAAGGCCATAATTAAGAAATCTGTTAAAGGGATACATTATACGATATAATGTGGCCGCTTTTTCGAGTATCTTACCGGTAAACAAATCCTGACAGGGTATTTCTGTGTATACGTTGTAATCTTTGTATTTCAGAAGGTCAATGTGCGGGAAATCTGCAGGATATCCTGACGGCGGGTTTACAAGCTTTTCTCCATAAATTTTATTAAAATGTTTTGAAAATTCTTTTTCATGCAGAATAGAAAGAAATTCATCAATATTCTCATAAATTTCTTTCCGTAATTTTTTCAGGATATCAGGTGAAGGATGCCATATTCCTCCAGCAAGAAAGCATTCGCCAGGTTCAATATGGAAATAATATCCTGCCAATCCGAGTTTTTTACCTCCCGGAACAATATATGCTCCGAAGTTTGTTTTATACGGTGATTTGTCCTTCGAAAAACGAACATCACGAAATATCCGAAAAATACAATCCCGTGGCTTAAGCTGACCAATAGCAGGATCGAATTTACTGATTTCAGAAATCAATGAAGCAACTAATTGCTCAAAGTCATTTTTAGCTTCCTGGTACCAGCTGTTATTTGCCTGAAACCATTCACGGGTATTGTTCTGTTTAAGGGCAACCAGGAAATCGTAAGTATGTTTTTCTATCATCGAGTAAATAATTGTTAATGTTGCAGGGTACAAGTTAAAAATTATTTTAAATGAGTATTACTTACCTGCCCAATTGAGTCAAAATAATATTCAAAAACTAAAATTTTAATATAATTTTGTTGATATAGTATTGATTGAATGAAGTATATATGAAAAAAATTGCAATTATAGTAGCTGGGGGTACAGGAACACGGATGAATGGAAAGACACCAAAACAGTTTATTGAAATTAATGGTAAACCTGTAATTATATATTCTTTTGAGGCATTCTTTTATTATGATAATTCAATAAGGTTCATACTTGCACTTCATTCCGGTTATTTTTCCATGTGGGAAAAAATAGTTAAGAAATATCCAATTTTTTCAGGACTTACGGTTGTATCTGGAGGTGAAACCCGCTTTCATTCAGTTTTGAATGCCCTTAAAATGATTGACGAGGAATCTCTTGTGGCCATTCATGATGCTGTGAGGCCCCTGGTAAACCAGGAAACTATTTCACAATGTTTTAAAACCGCTGAAACAAATGGCTGTGCAATTCCATGTCTGGAGATAAGTGAATCTGTAAGAGAGGTAACGTCAATTGGTACAAGGCCGGTTGATCGTGATAAACTCAGAACAATTCAGACACCCCAGGTTTTCAGATCAGATATACTGAAAAAAGCCTACCAACAAAAATACAGCATGAATTTTACAGACGATGCAACTGTAGTGGAAAATGCAGGGTATAAAATTACTCTTGTAGAGGGAAACCGGGAAAATATTAAAATCACGACAAAAGAAGACTTAATTTTAATAAAAACCCTTTTAGGTAAGAAACCGAAATAATTACGACGGAATAATTTTCTATTGTTCCTTTACAGTCTGGCTTATTTCTCCTCCAAGAGTTGCATCTTTTACAAGAAATTCAGGTTCTCCTATGAATCCAACAAATCCTTTGGAAGTGGCTTTAGCGTAAAGGTTTTCAGATACTGCAATTTTTGCTTTTCCACCTGAATTTGAAAACACTTTTGCCACCTTCGAATCCAGATTATATCCCGAAAAGGTAGCTCCTGTTCCGACCGAAACATCAATTACTGTTGCTTCTCCTTCCAGGGTTATAACACTTCCTTCTGCCAGGGTAGCATTGAGGGTGTCAGCATGGACAATTAACCTTGCTTCTCCACCATTACCAAGTAGAAATGTAATATTTTCAAAATAAAGCTCTTCTTCAGACCATACAACGGAACGTCCTCTTGCAGTTAAAGCAATAAGTTCATTATAATAAACTTTTGCTTTAATAACAGCATCTTTATGTATTCCAAATTTTGTCCGAAGTTTTAAAGTTTTATCCTCTATTTTGGTTACAACCTTTTCAGGTTCAATATTTTCAAGAGTCCATTCAATGCCACATGATTTGTCAAGTACAAGTTCGATATCTATACCACTGGAAACATCAATTTTATTAAAACAAGTGAGATCAGTCTTCTGTCCTGAAATTGAATGACAAGTGGCAATAAGAAAGAACAAGATAAAGGTTGAGGCTGAAAGTTTCATTTTTTTCTGGCTTTTAAGATTATTTTAAGGTAACGTATAAATAAAAAAATTATTGAGATTATATCTGATTTTTTTACCTGTGGTGTTTTATTCTTTTTGGCTTGGTTTTGTCAATTTCTTTTCCGGCAGCTTTCCAGCCATTAAATCCTACTTCAAGAACATAAATATTTTTAAATCCTTTATCGGCAAGAAATCTTCCGGCAGCTTTACTCCGGAAATTATCAGCACAGTATAGGAATAATGGAATATCCAGATCCAATGTATCAGAAATACTTAATAACACTTTACTGTTCTCGGCAAGTATGGCATGAGGGATTCTTCCTTTTTTAAATTCCATCCATAATCGGACATCCAGCAGAATATGATTCTCATGTAATTTCATCTGGATAATAAATTCTTCGACATCAACAATATTAATAATTGAATCACTTG
>CAZEKO010000228.1:0-3821 GCA_964512775.1 uncultured Bacteroides sp.
TTGCTGTCTGTGAAGATCTGAGTACGTAACGTCTGGCAGATCAAAATGCCAAGCAGTCCGAAAATACTAATTGCTCTCACGTCAGATCTCAATTGGAACTTTCAAATGTAATATTTATAATTTATTTATAATATAGACTATTGAGAGATATATTTTGGTTGCATGATGTTTTAGTAACTTACCTTATTGTTACATACTATTTGGTAAGTTGATTGAATATTTATATATTTGATTAAAAATCATATGAAGACACCATTTGTTTTCGGGAAGATAGCCTCAGACAAGAATTTTACTGACAGAAAAAAAGAAATAGAAAGGCTGGTATCAAATTTTACTTCTTCTGTCAACACGGTGCTGATATCTCCAAGGAGATGGGGCAAGTCCTCCCTGGTCGGAAAAGCGGCAGAAACCGCTTTAAAGAAAAACAAAAACCTGAGGTTCTGTTTTATTGACCTCAATAATGTGAGAACTGAGGAACAGTTTTACCAGCATCTTGCCACCCAGGTTCTGAAGGCATCAGCCAGAAAAATCCAGATTGTATTTGAAAATGCCCGAAAATTTCTCGGCAGGTTTATTCCTACCCTTACACTCAGTCCGGGACCTGACACGGAATTCAGACTGGGATTAGACTGGAAAGAGGTAAAAAAACAACCGGATGATATTTTAAACCTGGCTGAAAGAATCGGTGCCGGGAATAATCTCGAATTTGTTATCTGCATCGATGAATTTCAAAATATCTCAGAGTTTGAAAATCCCGTTGAAATTCAGAAAAAAATGAGATCGCACTGGCAGAAACATAAAAATGTTTCCTATTGTCTGTATGGAAGCAAGCGACATATGATGATTGATGTTTTTACATCTCCTTCAATGCCTTTTTATAAATTCGGAGATGTTCTTTTTCTTGAAAAAATATCCATGGATGACTGGATTCTTTTCATTAAAAAACGTTTTCATGAAACCGGTAAGAAAATAGGACAGAATGAAGCGGGCTTAATTCCTGAACTTGCAGATTGTCATCCTTACTATGTGCAGCAGCTGGCACAACAATCATGGCTGAGGACCAAAACTGCTTGTAACACAGAAATAATAAATGAAGCTTTTCAGGACCTTGTTTTACAGATGAGCATGCTTTTTCAAAATCTGACGGATGGATTAAGTAACACTCAGGTAAATTTTCTCAAAGCTTTAATAAACGGTGTTGAGCAGTTGAGTTCTCAGGAAACCATCCGGGACTACCAGCTTGGAACTTCAGCTAATGTGGTGAAAATTAAAAGGATGCTGATAAACAAAGAGATCATTGATTTATCAGGAGATAAAATCTTTTTTCTTGATCCCCTATATAAATTCTGGTTAAAGAGACATTTCTTTAAACTATTTATATAAAAATAATTTATAAATGCATCTCCAAACTATTAATAAGATTATAATCTCTTGTAATTATATATGGATTGTTTAATTTTACTTGTGTGGTCTATATGATTAATAAAATTCGTCCTAAATGCCAGTCTGGTCAGCCGAAATAAAAGAAATTGAGCGGCTCTATCACTCGATTAAAGGCCGGTTTCCTGACATTGAAAAGGAAATAGAAAAACTGACCAAAACTGATGACGAGAACATGGTCCTGGTTTATTCCAGGCGGTGCCTGGAAGTCATCATAACCGACCTCTGTGAAATAGAATTAAACAGGCCCCGGAAAACCGAACCACTTAAAGGGATTATTGATAAATTAAGTCACGAAGAGAAGGTCCCTTCTAATATAATCGCATCAATGGATGGACTGAACACATTATCCACATTTGGTGCGCATCCAAAAGACTTTGATCCTGAACAGGTAAAACCGGTTCTGGTCAATCTGGCTGTGATCATTAAGTGGTACCTGAAATATAGTGATTCCCGGATTAGAGGTAAGGTAATTAAATCGAAAACAGGGGAAGATCAGGCCATTGGTCAAATGGGGAAAGACTCCGGTATAATGGTCCGGAAACCAAAGAGATTAAAATTCATACTGCCATCCGGATTATTCCTGGCACTAGCAACTTTCTTTATTTTTTCAAGCGGAAGTACATTACCTTTTGCCAAACGTGATTGGATCGTTATCACTGATTTCGAAAATCTCACAGATGATCCGGTTTTTGATAAATCCCTGTATACAGCATTTTCTATATCTACCAGTCAATCAAGATATATAAATATCTTTTCAAGATCGAGAATGCTTGAGACCTTAAAGAGGATGGAAATTAATAACGAGGCCCCAATAGATGAAAAAACAGGAAGAGAAATAGCGATAAGGGAAGGAATTGATATTTGCATTGTACCCAGTATAAGCAAAGCCGGAAACAGGTATGTGATTACTGCAAAAATTCTTGAGGCAAATTCCGGGGATCTTCTTAAATCAGAAATTTTATATGCCAATACTCAGGATGAGATTTTACCAACCATGGATAAGCTAAGTAGAAAACTACGACGCATCCTGGGTGAATCAAGATACAATATTGCAGCGCAGGATAAACCTTTAAAAACTGTTACAACTTCATCGTTAGAGGCATTGAAATTATATTCTCTTGGAATAGACCATCACATTATATTAGATTTTAATGGGGCAAAAGATTACTATGAAAGGGCGATACGGATCGATTCGGGTTTTACTGCTGCTAAAGCATCTCTTGGGGGTATTATGATCGAAAGATTTGATCCAGTACAAGGGAAAGTATGGCTGAACCAGGCAGTTAAATCTGTTGACAATCTAACAGAAAAAGAAAAACTTGGTATACTCGCATTTCATGCTGTAAATGTTGAAAAAGATTTCACCAAAGGCATTAAATATACTAAAATGCTGATTGAATTATATCCTGACAATGCGGGTTCTCACAATAACCTGGGCTGGTATTATCAGAATCTGGGCTATTTCGAGGAAGCCCTTAAAGAATATAAAGAAACCGTCCGGATTGATCCCAGTTGGGCGCTGACATATAGTGGGATAGTATGGATTTATATTGAGTTTACCGGACAAGCTGATTCCGCATTAATATGGGCTAAAAATATGGTTTCTGTACATCCTCAGAATGCCTGGGGACAGTTTTATCTGGGTTCAGCCTGGTTATGCCTGGATAGTCTTCCACAAGCAGAAATAGCTTTGAGAAAAGCGAAGGAAATAAGCCCGGATTTCAAAGAAAATCTGTTTCGTCTGGCTCATACATGCCGTCTCCAGGGAAATTATGATGAGGCTATAACGATATTGAAGAATATCCTCGATAATAATCAGACCGAAGCTTTATCCTTCCATGATTTAAATGTTAATTATCAGGAAGCAGTTAAGCAGGTTGAAGCTTCAGCGAATTATAATTTAGGTGTCAATTATCAGGAAATGGGAAATCCGTTCGAAGCTCAGAAATATTTTTCTGCATTTAAAAAAATCGCACAGGAAGAATGGTTAAAAAAAATGCCGGATAATGCAGGGACTTATATAACGTTGGCTGCAGTAGCAGCGCGATTAAATGATTATGAAACTTCCAACCAGATGCTTCAGAAAGCAATTGAAATTGATTCCACATTACATTACCGGTTTGCTGAAGTGCTTTGTTTGCAGGGGAAGATACCTGATGCTATTGATCAATTGGAGAAAGCTTTTAAAAATGGTTATCGTAATTTGATCGCATTAAAAGAAAATCCTGATTTAAAGATTTTATATTATGATGTGCGGTTCCGTAATTTAATGGATAAATATTTCGAGTGAAAACAACTGAGAACCGAGTACTATCTGTGTCCCGATTTCCACAATAACGCCATCATATATATCGCATCCGCCGTCCCATCCATAGTAG
>CAZEKO010000229.1:0-3818 GCA_964512775.1 uncultured Bacteroides sp.
CTCAATCAGTCGTTCTGAAGGCCCAGCAAAATATAATTGATGTTATGACCTATGAAGTCGTAAATCAGACATTAAAAGTTGGACTTGATAAAGATGTGTCTATTGACCAACATGAAGAAATAAGATTCGAAATTACAATACCTGAAATAAATGATATTGAATTGGTAGGGATAGGAGATTTTGTCTTGTCAGGTGACGATCCAAGCGAGTTAACAATTACCCTTACTGGTGTTGGTAATATTAGGGCCTTTGAAATGAAAGTTAATATCTGCAACATTATTTTAACCGGGGTAGGCGATTGCGAAGTTTATGTCATCGATGAGCTAAATGTAACAATTGCAGGTGTTGGAAAGGTTTATAATAAAGGAAATCCAAGCGTAAATTCAACGATAACCGGATTGGGCCAATTGATTAATGCTAATTAATATTTTACTGGAATAAACGGAAATATTGGAAAACCCGGTCAAGCTGGTTCTTCGTCAAATTTGGAGATAAATACTTAACAATTCATTGTTAATAACTATCTGATATCCAGCAATATGACTTTTTGAAGATAAAAAATTACTTTGTCCTTTTCATTTTGAAGAGCGTAAAACATAGCCCAATTTCGGAAAGCTCAACCATCTTCTGGAGAGAGTTTTTCATATTCCCGGAAGATCTTTTCTGCTTCATCTAATTGAAAGTTTTTAGCATATGCCCTACCGTTGTGGTATTAATAATTGGCAGATTTAATTTTCGGATATGTTAGATCTGCCTTTAAGAAATATCCTATAGATTTATCATAATCCTCTAAATTATAATAGATGATTGAAGCGAGTTATCAGAATAAAATGCTTATATTGATTAATCATGTTAAATCATAAATAGTCCATGCCGAAAAAAACTTCAGTCCAGAGCTTTCAGACTTACTATCATTTAACAGGTTCATGGATCATTGCACTCATATTTTTATTTACATGCGCGTGCAGAAAAGATAAAGTTGACGATAAGTTCGAAGCCGTTTACAAAGGTCAATTCCCGCTGTCAGGTCTGACTATTGAGTATCCCAGAGAAAGTACCATTTTCCCTCCTGAATTTCCATCCCCTCAATTCCATTGGAATGATTCCCTGGATTCAGTGGCAAAATGGCATATCCGTCTCACAACTCAAAATGGAGAAGAGTTGTATCGTGAAACCACGGAATCGGCAGTGTGGAGACCCGATTCTGCGATCTGGCAGAATATCAAGGCCGAATCAGCAACCAGCCCCGTTCTCTTTACCGTTATTGGAGAGCACAGGATCGGCTTTCGCTCTGACTGGTCATCGGGCAGTATTTCATTTTCATTTTCAACTGATTCGGTGGGGGCTTCAATATTCTACAGGGCTGTGCCTCTTCCATTCGGGTATGCAATCCATCATGTAGATGAGATAGAATGGTATACAGGTCGTATTGACGGGGGAAAACCTAAGAAGGTTCTGGACAATATCCCTGTTTGTGCCAACTGCCATTCATTTTCTAAGGCCGGGCTTATTGCCATGGATATTGATTATGCCAATGACAAAGGATCATACATCATTGTTCCTTCAAAGGATACGGTTCACCTTTCTTTTGATAAAATAATAACGTGGAGTGATTACAAGAGAGATTTCGGGGATGCGACTTACGGATTGCTGTCTCAGGTTTCGCCCAACAGTAAATACGTGCTATCCACTGTTAAGGATCGTTCCGTTTTCGTCCCAGTAGATAACCTGGAATACTCGCAGCTTTTCTTTCCCATCAAAGGGATCCTTGTATATTATGAAAGTGAGGAAAAGAAGTTTCATGAGCTTCCGGGTGCTTCTGATCCGGCCTATGTTCAAAGTAATCCCAACTGGTCACCGGATAGCCGTGAAGTGATGTTTACTCGGGCCGATCGTTATACATCTTCGCGAATTGAAACCTCTGAGGGAGTTATACTTGACCTGGAAAGTGTGAAAGAATTCGTTACCAGGGAACAGGATTTCAAATTTGACCTGTACCGCATTCCGTTCAACGATGGCAGGGGGGGTAAAGCCGTTCCTGTTCCCGGTGCTTCCCTGAATGATAAAAGTAACTACTTTGCCAGGTATTCCCCTGATGGCAACTGGGTGGTGTTTTGTAAGGCCGAGAACTACATGCTGTTGCAGCCTGACAGCAAATTGTATATTATGCCGGCCGACGGAGGGGAACCGCGGCTAATGAACTGCAATACCGGGAATATGAATTCATGGCATTCCTGGTCTCCAAATGGCAGATGGCTGGTTTTCTCTTCCAAGGAGAGGGGTCCATATACCCAGTTGTATCTTACTCATATCGATAAGAACGGGAATGATTCCCCTCCTGTTTTTCTTGAAAACCTTGCCTTTGAATCCAGGGCTGCCAACATACCTGAATTCTTACCTGTCAATGCTTCTGTCTTAAACAAAATGGTGGATGATTTTTCTAACCATGCCATGTATTTAACACGACTGGCTGGAACCAGTAAGTATGAAAGGAAATATTTGGACGCTTTGAAATATGTTGAAGCTGCGCTTGAGGCGGACAGTACCTACCTCGATGCTTATATTGAAAGAATAAGCATAAGATTGATATTAGGGAATACCGGGTCAACAGATGACCTGCGCGACCGAAAAATTGCCAGGGCGCTGGCAGACAGAATGATCCGGCAAAATCCGGGGGACAAATCATTGTACCTTAAACGTGGCCACCTGCGATTGAAGGAAACAGATTTCAATGGTGCTTTTCAGGATGCCATACATGTCTTGAAGTTAAATTCGAATGACTATGAGGGATATCAACTGATGGCAAACATCTATGAAGAGACAGGGAAGTTTGATATGGCAATAGAGTATATCAGGAAGGTAATGAAGTTGAATCCCAATATTACGCATCAGACGCATCTGGCTGTTCTATATAATAAGAACAATGATCCGGAACGAGCCATTGAAATAATGGATGGATTGATTGACGGAGATCAGGATATGGCTGATTTATATATTTCCCGTGGAAACCTGATGTTAAATAAAAAAGACTATCCGGCTGCCGAGGCGGATTTTGACAGGGCTGTAATGGCTGAGCCTGAGAATTATCAAACTTACCGGGCCCGCAGTAAATACTACTGGATTGCTTCCATGCCTGAAATGGAAAAGAGAGATCAGGATCAGGCCATTGCACTGATCAGTGAAGATATCAGGAACAATCCTCAGAACGCTCCCTTGTTGCTTTCCCGCGCTGAAATAATGGAAGAAATGGGTGATCTTCAAGGCGCACAAAGGGAGTATGAGAACTATATGAAAACCTGGCCGCCAGTTTATACTATATTAACGGAACTGGGGCAGTATTACGTTGCTCAGAAGCAATGGCAGAATGCGATAGCTTCATATACGAAGATCATTGACAATTTTCCCGAAAGGAAGAAATATCTTTATGACAGAAGCCTGGCATACGAGCAAACGGGCGACCTGCAAAAGGCACTGGAGGACCTGAACCAGGTTATAGCATTCTATCCGAAAGAATACAGCTGTTATTATGTCAGGGCAAGAATAAATAGCAAATTGGGAGATCGTGAAGGTTTTTCCCGGGATATCCGAACCACGTCTGCCATATTAAAGGAAATAAGCCAGATCAGGGACCTTAACCAGGAAGAACAGAAAATCCTGTCATCCATTCATGAATAATTCCGTCGGGATGAATTCCCCAACTTGATTTCCTTCGGCAGTGTGCCACACACAAGGTGCTGCACAAAGTAGGCCTAAGGCCTGTGCAGTGTTTGAATTGTAAGTTTATTATTCAAGTTTGAAAAACTAATTTGCCCTAACGA
>CAZEKO010000230.1:0-3783 GCA_964512775.1 uncultured Bacteroides sp.
TCTAAAGATAGTAAAATATATCAATGGATTCAGCCTCCAGTAGAACGATATTCACCTGTGATAATTGTATAGGTTGGGCATTTGTTTAAATTTGTAAGAAATGCATTTATTATGAATTGCTGTAAAATTTTCATAATTGTTTTGTTAATAACAATGACAAAGCCAATAACTTCTCAAACTCTTGCTACTGCTATTCACGAATGGGAAGTATTAACAATTACTTTTGAGTCTAAGAGTGATTATAAAAATCCTTATGCAGATATTCCGGTAAATAAATACAACGATTTGTTGAAGGTTACTTTCACAGGTACTAGCGGAGAAGCCCTGGAGAGACAAATTTCAATTATTGGTTTCTGGTTCGGAGGAAAGAAATGGAAAGTAAATTTTGTTCCTCCTTACACCGGGAAATGGAAATATAAAACCGTTTCCAATGATAAAAGTCTGGATGGCAAAACGGGCAGTTTTGAAGTTATAGAATGGAGTGAACAGGAAAAAATATCAAATCCAACTCGTAGAGGATTTATCAGAGTAAATAAAACCGGACCAACGGCCGGGCATTACTTTGAATATGCGGATGGAACACCTTTCTTATGGATTGGTGATACATGGTGGAACTGGACCAAAAAGAATATCTATTTCGAAACATTTAAAGAACTGGTGGATGACAGATCAGGTAAAGGATTTACCATCGGGCAGCTTTTTGTGCCGGGAAATGGCGGCCAGGAAAGCTCAGCACTTGACAGAACATATACTAACCTTGATACCACACACCTGAGGAGGATTGAAGAAATGATCCGGTATGCAAATTCCAGAGGATTAACAGTATGGATTCATGGATGGTGGAGCCGGCAGAATATGAATACCCAGATTGGTGAGGAAAAAATTAAGCGGTGGTGGCGTTACCTGATTCACAGATTCAGTGCCTATAATGTGATTTGGGTGATGGCAGGTGAGTACAATATGTACAATTATGGTGGTTTCCCGTTGGATTTCTGGAAAGATCTTGGAAAGATGATAGACGAAGAAGATCCTTATGAAAGGATCATAAGTGTGCACAACACTCCTCCATTTTGGGATGGAGGAGCAGAAGCACCACAATGGTCAACGGGAAGTGTCCTGCACAATGAAGAATGGCTGGATTATAACCAATGCCAGGTGGGACATGGCAGGTATGCGAATGAAATGATCCCTTTGATCGTGTCAGGAGATTATAACAGAAAACCAGTAAAACCAATCGTTGTCACAGAACCCTGGTATGAATTTGTAGAAGGAAATCCAACCGGAATGGATATCCGGTTTGCAGCCTGGTCATCTATTCTTTCGGGAGCGGCTGGCCATACCTATGGAGGGGGTCATGTCTGGTGGGCACATGTTCCCGAATCTCCTGCAAGTGTTGGTAGCTGGCCGTTGGAAGTTGAGTTTGACCGTACAACTTATGATTATGAAGGAGCTGTTTCAATGGGAATACTATCAAATTTTTTCAAGGAGATTGGATGGTGGAATATGGCGCCACATCCGGAGTTAATACTGGAATATCCACAACCTTTTTGCCTGGCAAGACCAGGTGAAGAATATCTTATATATCTTCGCTATGGCGGATCACCAGTTATTAACCTGAAAACCGATGCAACCGGAAAGGAGTATTCTTTCTTCTGGTTTAATCCGGCTGATGGTAAAAGAACTGAAACTCAGGTTATTAATGGTAAGGAGTTTATCAGGCTTAACTGCCCCGAGATGTATCCAGGTGTCACTGAGCTTAGAGACTGGGTGCTGTATATTAAGAATTGTAATGCAAATTGAAACTATATCTATAAACATGACTAAATCTATAATCACAAATGCATTTATTACGCTTTTTTCATGCGTATGTTTATTAGCATCACTAAATGTAGCTGCAGAAATTAAAATTCTCAGCAATGGTGATAAAATATCATGGGATGGAAGTTATTATGATTTCCGTGATTCGGCCGGTATACAGATGATCAAAATGTGGATTCCCCCAGATATTAAAACAATAAAAGGTGTTTTTATATCAGGCCATGGCGGAGGTGGTGGAGACAGCCGGAATTTTGCACGTGATGAAAATATACGTGCATTTGCTATGCGATTGGGATTTGCCGTTGCGGGATTGCATAATTTCCCGGGGCGAAGAGCTTATGAGAGTGGTGCACAAGTATTTTTTTATGCACTGAATGAATTTGCAAAAATAGGGACTCATCCTGAAATTGCCAATTTGCCTTTTGTAATGTACGGAAGTTCTAATGGAGGAGCCGCAACTTACGGATTTGTTAATTATGCTCCCGAACGTGCTATATGTTTCGTCGCTAATGTTTCGGCAGGTGGAAATCCAACTACTCCTGTGGAAAGTGCATTAAAAGTGCCGGGTATTTTTATAATGGGGAAATTTGATGCCCTTATGGGTGAAAGGGGTATTACCAGGACCGAGGAGCTTTTAATAAATGCCAGACCAAAAGGTGCTCTCTGGTGCTGGGCTATGGAACTCAAAGGACATGAAGACGGTGCATCATTCGATATATATATGAAACTGGTTGAACAAGCTGTTGCTGCACGTTATCCCGAAAACGGAGATCCTTCAAAAGGCCCGGTAATACTTAAAGAATTACAGGAAGAATCCGGCTGGCTCGTGGACTTTAGTACCTGGGATAGCGGATTAACTTATGTAGCTTCGTATAAGGATTATAAAGGTGACAGACAGACTGCCGGCTGGGTGCTCAATAAGGATATTGCATACGTTTACCGTAGCCTCGCAACACATCATAATCCTCTGATTGTAAAGGTTAAAGAATTTGACCGCACTTACAATCCAAATACCGATCCAGGAACCATGTTCAGCCTTGGGGGCCCTGTTACTAATCCGGGGGAACAGATAACAATCACATGTGATATGGAGAATTTCCCGGAGTGGAAAACCATTGAATTTTTTAACGGATCAGTAAAAATAGGCGAAGTCAGTTCCGGGAACAATGTCTCAATAACAACACAACTTGATCCTAAAAGCCTCGTATATTGTTTGACCGTTTTGGCAACTGATAATGTAGGAAATCAAAGGACCTGTACACCAATGCATTTTTTTGTAAGTGATCCTTCCTTAAAATGGGACAAAAAAGGACCTCAACCTGTTTATGCAGGCAAAAAAACCAATGCAGGGTCAAAAAATGCAGGGAAAAATATTAAAAGCCAATCTCCAGATCCAGATGATAGTGTTCTTGTTGCTTATGGACTTACCCCGGAAATGGAAAGACAGTTTTCAGCTGATGACAACAAAGTTTCCGAATTCTGGATGTTGTTAGATGAAAGCAAGGATTGTGTCAGAATGACAGCACGAAGGAACGCCACCGGAAGTGCAAACTTCAATGGCGTATTATCTCATGATTGTAATATGGATGTTAAAGCAGCTTACGGAGCCGATGGGATTTACCTGTTGTTTGAGATCAATGATGATAATGATGTGGCATGGCCAAACAGATTTGCAGGCACGGAAAATGAGCAGTTTTATCTGAGTTTTGATGCGGTTGATGTGATTATGGACAGCCGTTCCATTAATAATATCTGTGATCCTGAAAATATGGATATGTTTATCACAAAATCGTTTGGCTTAACATCCACGACCAAACAATATCAGATTGCCTGTGGAACAGAAAAGGACAGACCTTCAGGTTTTCATCGAACAAAACCTGATCCATGGGACATGTTCCCGGTTTATTTTACTTTTAGTGATGCCAGGGCTCAATTGGGCCTTCAGATTGAAAATATTAAAACCGA
>CAZEKO010000231.1:0-2112 GCA_964512775.1 uncultured Bacteroides sp.
TCAGGTGAAAACAAATGTTGGATTAAACAAAACCTTGGGGCACATCACGTTGCGGGTGGGCCCACCGATGATACCGAAGAATCAGCAGGTTGGTATTGGCAGTTTAACCGCAAGCAAGGCTACCAACACGATGGTAGTATTCTTACACCCAATACAATATGGATTACTTACATTGATGAGGCGAGTAACTGGACAGCAGAAAACGATCCCTGCACCATTCTTCTTGGCTGGGGTTGGCGCATTCCTACGGAAATGGAATGGGCTAATGCCTATTGGTGGTGGGGTAACTTTTATGATTCGTATGCATCCGTTTTAAAACTCCATGGTGCTGGGGGACTGAGTGATTTAGATGGCACTCTTGTCTCTCGTGGTTTCGAGGGCTATTACTGGAGCAGTGGGCAGTACGATGGTACCTACGGATGGTTCCTCGGATTAGCCAGTGAATTCAGCGGAATGGTTAACTTATCCAAGGGATTTGGTTTTTCAGTCCGATGCATCCGAGACTAATTCTGTATAATCCCTTAGTTTCTTACCTTTATAAATGATTTATTTCGAGGGGGATATTTGTGTGCCTTCAATCAATTTAATAGAGCAAGATTGTACACATAATGAATAAAAATTCCGAAAACACTATTAAACCAAGATTATTTTCTCTGGTTTTATTCATCGTACTTTTTTCTAAATTAATTCAAGGCCAGGATATAACCATAACAATCCATTTGCGAGGTGTTTATGAAAGCAAAATCAGCCTGATTCCATTAACAACAGTAAAATCACTGAAACCAATCTCAGTGGTCGAAAATATTAAGAATGGAGAAACAAACACACTTACGGTTTCATTGAACAATCTACCAGGAGATTTTGTGCTACGATTCGATTATAAGGAAAATGCTTCAAGCTCTCCATATCCATCTGAAAAACGGATTATAATCAATGACCAGGATCTGAATTTATGGGTTCATCCCATCTATTGTAATAATAACGATAGTACATGGTTCCAGAAGGATGAAAGAGAAAACACAGTATATGTCCGGTTCTTCAAGGAAAGCTCCCGGCAAATGGAAATGTTAGGCCTTCTTCAGAGCTTCTTGTTGAATTATGACGATACTCGATCAGGATTTTATCGTAAAGGTATTGCCGAATATGAGAAAAGAAGAACAAACTTTAATCAATGGATAGCTGAAGAAACCAAACAGAATAGAGCGCTGTTTGTCAGTAGTCGGTTTGGTTTCAACCATGTACCACAAATTAAATGGACAGGAACTGAAGCTGACAGAAAACAAAGCTTACGGGAAAATTATTTTGATGGAATGGATTTTAACGATACACTTATATTGAAAACGTACAGGATGAAGGAGTGGATGGATGGATATGTTAATCTGTACGGGGAATTAGTTACCAGTATGTCCTTAAGGGATTCATTATTCACCCTTGCCGGTAAAACAGCAATAGAAAAAGCCCGGGCCGGGCATCCAATGGTATATGGTTGGATGGTTGATTATTTCTTCAACGGCTACGAGAGTTTCAATATAGAAAGTGGTATAAAAATGCTGCAACCATTCTTGGATGATCCTAATTGCCTCACATCCAAACGTCAGTCAATCAATAGAAGGCTGAAAGGAATAGAAACGTTGGTTCCCGGAACAACCGTTCCTAATATTGTGTTGCAGAACGGGCAGGGGACACCATTTGACTTATATTCTTATCAGACGGGAAAAGACAATATCCTCCTGTTATTCTGGTCGGCAGACTGCAGTCATTGTACAGATATGGTAAGCAAGCTTTATTCCTGGTCCCGGCAAACTCAAATTCAACAAATGCTCGATATTATTGCCATCTCTGTGGATGAAACCGACAAGGAGATACAGGTCTGGCAGAAAAAGATAAAGGAACTGACAGGCTGGATTCATGTACACGCAAAAGAAGGTCTTAATAGCAAGGTCGCCGCAGATTATTATATTTTAGGCATTCCAGTAATGATACTGGTAAATGCTACAACAAAAGAAATCATTACCTTACCCAATAGTACAGAGGATCTTAATGAAATTTTAGGCTTGTGAAACAGGCTTTGATTTCAACCATTGGTATAAGATTTGCCCTAAGCTCTAAGCT
>CAZEKO010000231.1:2212-3763 GCA_964512775.1 uncultured Bacteroides sp.
AGCTCCCACCCCGGCCTGTATTCGCGGTACAGTAACTTGTTTAAATCCTCGTTATTGGTGATTTTCATGTTTGCTGCATCCCACTCAATCTTTTTACCGGACTTTAAAGTAACACCACCAAGTAGAATTGTTTCAGTCACAGGTCCTGCAAGGAGGAAACTGCCTGGTGATTGCTGTCCACTCTTGAATGCTTCAAGCCATACATCCTCAGTGCGTTCGACAGTATCCTGGGGAATTTCTTTTGTTCCTAAGAATTCAAACAGTTTGGTTTCAGGTATAATTCTTGGTTTGTCGCAATGGAAATTTGCCAGAATTTTGCCTTTATCACCGACAAACATCATTCCCTCCCTCGGTAACTCTTTGTTTGCCTCAAGTTCATCAGGTCTGGCAGGTTTCATTCCTCCATCATACCAGAAGAGATCAAATGGTCCCAATTCTTTCTGAGCAGGGAATTTGAAATGAACTATACATGATAAGGGGAATGCAACATCATTTCTCTCACCTCTGCTGACATGGTCTGTTATGATGCACGTCGTAGTCCCATATCCTTCAGCACTGATTGGCGGTGTATCAATCCCAAATGCCAGGAACAATGGCCACAGGCTGTAATTTCCCATATCCGCAATGCTGCCTCCACCAAAGTCATACCAGCCGCGGAATACAGCATGCGTATAATTAGGATGATAGGGCCGGTCAGGAACACATCCCAGCCATAGATCCCAATCAAATCCATTCGGAACCGGAGGAGTATCAGTCGGATTAGCTGACCACTGTGGCCATACAGGCCTGTTCGACCAGTTATGGATTTCTCTTAGAGTGCCTATAGCACCTTTTCGTATCCATTCCAAAGCCAAATCATATCCTGTTCTTTTACTCCAGGCCAGCAGATGTGTCACTACACCAGTTTTTCTTGCAGTTTCAATAGTCAACCTTGCCTCATATATCCGGTTGGCAATAGGTTTATGGATAACCACATGCTTCCCTTTTTTCATCGCTGCAATTGAAATGGTACCATGAAGATGATCCGGTGTCATGATTTTTACCGCATCGATATCTTTTTCTTTTTCGAGCAATTCACGAAAATCAGCATAGGAAGTACATCCTTTGAATGTACCGGATGGTTGACTTTTCGCATAATACTTCTCCACAACTTCCTGTCCGATATCCCGACCTCCCGGAATACCATCTAAATTTTTTCCCCATTCAGGATCTTCCAGCACTCTACGGATACCATTCCGGATGCCATCCAATGACCAGTCGACATAATTTGTTGTGAATTTGTTCGGGTCGCAGACAGAAACAATCTGTAATCCGGGATTAGGAAGAAGACCAACCATTTCCCTTAATCCCTGAGTTCCACAACCAATATAGGCCAGGTTGATCTTATCGCTTGGAGCAACATAGCCAGGTCCGCCAAGGACATGCCTTGGCACAACCGTAAATGCAGCGGTTGCAGCAGCTGCAGTACCGATAAATTCACGGCGGTTCATGTTCTTTTTAGATTTCATATAGACCTCCTTTTATTAAGATTTGACGATGCTTCTATTTTAA
>CAZEKO010000232.1:0-3742 GCA_964512775.1 uncultured Bacteroides sp.
AATTTATACGAAAATCCAAATCGTATGCTTCTGCTTAATTGGGGATTATAAACTAAATTTTCTTCAAGTATTGTCGCATTCACACTTCCATACTTTTCATCAAATAAATTGGTCACTTTCAGAAACATGCTCAGATTATCGCTTAAACTATAACTCGTAACTGCATTCATTGCATAATACCCATCTGTTTTTTTAAATAACTCATTATACAAATCTTCAAATGGTATCAGTAGCCGCAGCCATTTAGTCTGCCAATGGCTTTCAATATGGATATACCAGTTCTTAACAGGATAAAAAGACACTTTCAGGATACCACTGTGTTTTGGCATTAAGGACAGATAGTTTTCAACAATTTCCATAACTCCGGGTACATGGTCGTGACGAGTCATGAAAGACAGACTTAGTTCTGTGTTCAGATGAATTTTTCTGATCAGGTCATTGACCAGGATTGTGGTCTGACTACCAACCACATTTGATATTGATTGTCTGTTATTCATCCAGATTTTTGCTGTATCATTAGCAGGATTGGGAAAATTGTAATTGAAAGGCATCAAAGAGTAATTTTCCGGAACAATATGATCAGTAATCTGGTAATAAAAAAAAGTCTGGTTAATCATTGTTCTCTTTAAGAATGGCCTTGTTATACCTAATTCAAGAGTATTGAATTTCTCAGGTTTTAATTCCTTGTTGGGAACAATACTGTACTTGATCCGGATACTATCAACAGGATAAGCCAAAGATTGATACACTATAGAGGAGGGAGGTGCTTTATATGCATTTCCTGCTGACAGATGTATTGATATCTTTTTACCTGATTTATACAGAATCCCGAGTTGTGGACTGAATCGATTCCCATACAGAGTATTAATATCATACCTGATCCCGCCCATAAATCTGAATTTTTTCAGTATGTAATAAAATTGCAAAAATTCGGAAATGTTACTGAAATTGACAGGATTTAATCCAAATTTGGCCATTATCGGATCACTAAAATTTACCCTTGCACTTACAGATTTATAATCTTTTTTATTAAAGGGTGTCCATAAGTAATTAGTTACTGGCAGATTAGCAGACTGCTGATATGACAGGCCTGCAATAAGTTCCAGATTTTTCAAAGGTGAACCAGAAAAAACCTGTTCAATAAGAAAATCATTTGATGCAGAGTAACGATAGACTTTATCTGTACCAGAAAGAAAAGTAACTCCCTGGCTTGAATTATTATCCATCTGATAAACCAGGCTGTTTAACTGGGTGGAAGAAGAAAACCGTTTAAAATCTTTAGTATACCCAAGTGAAATTCTGTTTATACTCTCTCCCCAGTAATTCTGGGGATTGTTATATTTATAGAATGCCGGCGAGAGTCCAAGTGAACTATGAGTTTTCCGGTACATATTTTCATATGAAAGAGTGATACCACGGAAACTCATTTGCAAACCCAGCATATGTGAAGAAGATGCCAGAGCCTCCATTTCCGGACGGGTAACAGAACCTTCATAATTTGGTCCATAATGCTTATATTCAAATGATTCCGGAGTTTCTCCTTTTTGACGAATAATGAATTCATCTATTTCCAATGGTTCATAATATGACCCATTTATGTTAATTGTGCAATCTTTCTGTTGAAAGTAATTCAATGGATTATATACCCCTTCAGACTCATATTTAACATCCATGTTATTGTACTCCGACCTGCTGCCATAAAAATTATACTGTAGAATATTGTTGTTTTTTCCTCCTTTTCCGCCAAGGAAAAAATTCATATAGCTATACCCATCCTCTCCTAAGCTTATATCTCCACGCACGAAAGTATTTTTATCCGCTTCTTTTGTGATTATATTTATTACTCCTGAAACTGCATCTGCCCCATAAACAGAAGAAGATGTTCCATAAATAACTTCTATTTTATCAGCCTGCCTGATTGGCAACTGACTGCCTATAGGCATACCTGATACGACAGATGGTCTGACCGGTAATCCGTTAATAAGAATTTTAGTGTACAAATTCCCAGTGAGTCCCCAGATCTGGAAACTTTCGCCCAATTCACCGGTGCCTGGCTGTGATGTAGTTATCCCGGGTAACGAGTTTAATACGTCAATCAGAGAAGTGTATTGGTTACGTAATATTTCTTCATGAGATATAACATAAACTGTAAGTGGCAGCTCGTCGAGATTTTTTGAAATCCGCCCTGCTGAAATTATTTTTAAACGTTCTGAATCGATAGGAAAAATAAGATCCTCCGCCTGAAGAATATCTTTTTGTATTTCACTTATAGTGGTATCCGTCTGAGGTATAACATTCTGAACAATTACCCAGGATATTATGAACAAGATGACACTCGTCCGTATCATAATATTTCTGTTTTATCTTATTCACCCCCTCTCCCTTTCTCCCATTCACCCCCTCACTCTTTCCCCCATTAACATTTCAATACAATTCATCAATGACCGTGAGTCATGATAATTAACTTTCCAGTCAGACGTTTTATTTGCTTTTGTCATTTCCGGATTATTATCCAGGCCATTGTAATACCAGCCACCATATTCATGATCTATCAGATAGGTTTTCATATATTCCCATTGTTTCAGGAAAGCCTGATAGTATTTCTTTTCTTCAGGGAATAGTTTTGACATTAAAAGCAGCGAATTCAGGGTTTCAGCCTGTACCCACCAGACTTTAGCTTTGTCAATAACCGATAAAGATTCTGAATCCCTGAAATAATAACCTTCATTGTACAATCCTCCTTTTTCTTCATCCCAGCCTGTTGACAAAGAATGATCCACCATTTTTTTTGCTATTGTCAGAGTTTTTTCATCAGAATCCAGCTCCAGTGCATCTGAAGCTTCAAGCATCAAATAAGCCGTTTCAATATCATGCCCGAAAGAAACATGATCCATGTAAAAATGAGCCTTTCTGATCGCATCAGATGAATCCCGGTAAGAAACAGGTGTCCAATCCCTTTCCAGGAACAAAGTCAGATACCCTTTTTCTCTTACGATTGTATCTCTTATTATTCCTAGCATTTCCTGAAGACGTTGGTGCAACAGACTATCAGGCCATGCTTTGTATAATTCAGTGAAAGCTTCGAGCAAATGAATAGATGAATTCTGGTCTTTCCAGTCAGGACCGGCCTGGTCAAATCTTGCTATTGCCTCATTGTCCCTTTCTCTCAATTTACCTTCCCTGGTCAGATTATTGAAATATCCTCCATATTCTGGATCATGACTGTACTGTTCAAGCCATAAAAATGTCTGGCGGGCAAGTTCAAGGGCAGAGCTATCGCCTGATAGCTTAAAATAAGATGCCAGGGCATAAATGGCAAATGCATTACCATATGCAGTTTTACTATCTCCCGATGCTTGTCCGATGGGACCTCCTTCCCGATTGCGAATCATATAAAAACCACCATATGTATTATCCCACATCTTATCCCTTATAAAATGAAATCCATGTTCAGCTATTTTTTGATATTTATCATCTTTAAAAAACATTGCTGCGTTAGATGTAGTCCATATATGTCTTGCCTGGGTCACAATCATTTTATTCTGAGGGAAACCGGGTTGCCAGTCAAATGTGAAATCACTCAGGAATCCACCGTAAACAGTATCTATTGAGAGGGGATAAAAGACATCTAACAGCTCAGTTTTAAGAGACTGTTCCATTTCATCTGCTATCCTTTGTTTTTCTGGCTCAACAGAAGGTGTGCATCCCAAAATGATTGTTAGCAGAAGATAAATGATCAGTA
>CAZEKO010000233.1:0-3676 GCA_964512775.1 uncultured Bacteroides sp.
TGGTTTGAATTATTTTATCCTGGAAATTCATTGGAAGGAATTTTCGAATTTCAATTTGATGAAGGCCGTAACCAAACTAACGGGATGTATGGTTTGACTCAACGATACAGTTACAATTATGATCCAAGTGAAAAAGCCAGACTTTATTTTGCCAGAGAATTTGCCAAGGAAGGAGCCCCGGAACTTGTCAGGGGAGAAGATGCCTCAATAAAAAAATGGGGAGAAGATGACTATGTAATATGGAAATATGTCGGAAGGGCACCGGATGGTAAAACTGTCCGGTCTGGTTCCGATCAAAGAAGTTGTAACTGGATTGTCTATAGATATGCTGATGTTTTGTTAATGAAAGCCGAAGCATTATCTCAACTCGAACGTTTTACGGAAGCATTGGATATTATTAACCAGGTCCGCAGAAGAGCCAATGTTCCTGAATTAATTCTACCAAATTCAGCAGTGGCTTTTGAAGATGCTATTCTTGAAGAACGGGCACTTGAACTCGCTTTCGAAGGCAAACGCTGGTTCGACCTTCTAAGAATGGGAAGAAGGAATGATTATAGCCGGAAAAGCAAACTTATAGAGATTATTGTTCAAAATGTACCCTCTACTCAGAAAAGAATTTTAGCTACCAAACTTACCAATCCACTGGGCTGGTATTTGCCAATTTATGAATCGGAAATAGAACGAAACAAAAACTTAATTCAGAATCCTTATTATAATTTTTAGTATATGAAAAGAATACCACTGATTATTAGCCTGTTTATTTCTGCTATCTGGAATTTTTCATGTACCGAACCACCAGAAATTAAACCTGGTTTTGAAGACCAGAGACAAATGACAATATATGACTATGTAGCTGAAAATGATTCAAATTTTTCCAGCTTTATGAGCATTTTAAAGAAAGGTGGTATTGATAGAACGTTAAGTGCTTATAATCCTGATGGAGTTGGTTATACCTTGTTTTTACCCGACAATAATGCTGTAAATCAATTTATTGAGGAAAGTGAACAATTTTCTTCTTTAAATGAATTATTAAATGATTTAGAATATGTTTCCGCTCTTAGCCGCTACCATGTGGTAAACATGGCTCTAAGCACAGATCAGTTTCCTTTTGGAGCTCTTCCGGAGTATACTCTTTCCAATGATATTCTAACAGTCAGCTTTGTAATTGAACCAGATACTGCATATTACAAAATTAACAACCAGGCACCAATTGTTAAAGAAAATATTGAATTATCGAATGGTTATATTCATGTTCTCAACAAAACATTAATCCCCATTACATTCACCAGCTACCAATGGCTTGAACAGCATACAGGTTATTCAATATTCAGGTCAGCAATTGATGCAACCGGATTAAAAGAAACGTTAGATCTCAATATTAAAGATGACACTGCTGATTTACATCCATTTACTTTGTTAATTGAACACGACTCTGTTTATAACAAAAGGAACATATACTCATTTGATGATCTGGCAAATTTGATCAGCCCGGGGAACACTGATTATACTAACACTTTAAATCCATTATATAACTTCACTGCTTACCATATACTGGAAGAAAGCATGTTTCTGGATGATTTTGTAGATGTAGTAACAAATTATCCTACTTACTCGGAGATTCCACTTAATATAAATGGTACAGGACTTGATATTGTAATAAATAAAGGTAAAGAGATATTTGATTCAATCATAAATCCACCGGACACGACCATTATTGATTACATTGGTTTTTACTATGATGAAAGCAACGTACTGACACAAAGTGGCGCCATTCACTTTATTGACCAGATATTAAAGCAACAGAGGCCATCCCGAGCCATCCAGACTTTCGAGTTTTATGAAGAATCTCTTCTGAATGAATATAGATTGGAAGACGGTACTTATCTTATTGAAGATACTTCCTGGCTTGATGTAATAAAATGGTCGGGTACAGATTTGTTTTTTATAGAAGAGGGTGAAGAAAGTACAGCCTGGGGTGATGATTATCTTTTTGTGAACGGTGATTTTATTATCTCATACAAAATTCCAAAAATCGTTCAGGGAAAATATACAGCCTTCCTGGGAGCTGAAGCATATAATAGAGCGAATGCCCTGATCGAAGTTTATATAGATGGTAAAAATACAGGACGGTTGTTTGACCTGGCAACAGGCGGTTCCTCAGCATATCCGTTTAGGGGGATAGAACTTGGAACAATTAATTTCACTAAATATGATTCACATATAATTGAAATAAGATCACTTATCCCGGGAAGATTTAGCTGGGATTATATAAGATTTGAACCTTTATAAATCATATTAAGAATGAAATACTTAAATGTCATATTTGGAATATCATTAATCATAATATTAACCGGGTGTGAAAAATACTGGGATGAACATTATAAGACACAGCCTGAAACAGTTAATATTAATGTATGGGATGCAATACAGAACGAAAGTAACTTATCGTCATTCGTCCAGTATATAAAAGATTTTAAATACGACACACTGTTTTTGAGGGATGATGGATATACTTTATTTGTTCCTGATAATGAAGCATTTGCTCAATTTATTGATACTGGTGTGGTAACAGCATCTATATTGGATTATCATATCTCCGTACATGTAATTCAGTCGGGAAACATCCAGGGAAAAAGAAAGATTCAAACCCGGGCTGAAAAATTTGCCCTTTTTGAAAAATATAATAATGCATCTCTGTTCGATGGCATATTGTTAAATTTTGAAAGTCCTCTGTATTTAAATGGCAAATATTTTATAATGAATAAAGTTGCATTACCAAAACCTAATCTTTATGAATATTATGCAGCTAATAATCCAATTTTAAAAGATTATATCGATAGTCAGGATTCCATTATCCTGGACAAAGAAAAAAGCAAACCTATCGGATTTGATGAATTTGGGAATACCATCTATGATACAGTGTCCGAAATTTATAATGAGTTTGAAGTGGAATTTTTTCCAGTCAGGGAAGAATTCAGAAATAAGACTGCAACAATAGTATTTCCAAAAGAGTATGATTATAATAACGCATTGACAATTATGGCACAATCATTAGGTGCCCCACTTCAGGATTATAATGATATCCCTCTGGGATGGCAATATGACGTATTAATTCCTTATCTTCTGGTAAATGGTGTTTTTGAAAATATGGTTGAAGAAAGTGAATTTATTAAAGTAGATCCTGAAGATACTTTAAAACTTAAAAACATCCTTGGAGACAGCATAATCATAGATTACCAACCTGCTGAAAAAGCAATATGCAGCAATGGTTACGCATACAATTATACCGATTTTATAATTCCGGACACACTATTTTCCGGCTCTACAAAACTTGAAGGAGAATGGCTTTTGGACGAGTCCGGAGTAAACAAATTTGTTTGGAATGAAAATATTAAAGTTAACAGCACTGTATCTTTCGAACCAATCCAGGAATTAATTAGCACTGGCGTATACAAAGCTTCAAATGATTCAATCCTTAGAGTGAGTTTTACTAAAGGATATACTGGCACTTATACTGTTGAATTTAATGCTTATTCTTTTCAGGCAGAAAATCTTTTACCCAGGAAATATCTTATGGTAATAGAAACCAATATGGATTGTGGAGGAATTTATAATATATACGTAAATGATGAACTTGTTACAACATTTGATTATTATACTTTCATACGTCTCAGGG
>CAZEKO010000234.1:0-3662 GCA_964512775.1 uncultured Bacteroides sp.
TAACCATTTAATAATGAAGAGAATTATTACAGCAGGTGTGATATTCACCCTGGTTTTAATTGTAACGAGCTGCAAAGATGACAAAAGCCTGAATGTCTTTACAGTAGATCAGGATATTCAATTTGGCCTGGCACTTGATGAGGAAATTGCGGGCAATCCTTCAGAATATCCTGTTTTATCTGAAGCGAATTACCCTGTTGCATATCAGCACATCAGGAGAATCCGCGATAACATTATTGCTTCCGGTGAACTGAAATATGGTAACAGGTTTACATGGGAAGTCAAGATTATTGATGCAGATGTTCTGAATGCTTTTGCAGGACCAGGAGGTTATATGTATTTCTATTCGGGACTTATAAAGTTCCTTGATGATGAAGCTCAGTTTGCAGGTGTAATGGCTCATGAAATGGCTCATGCGGACAGGAGGCATTCCACCGATAATCTCACCAAGCAGTATGGGATTTCAATTATGCTTGGAATAATTGTTGGAGACAATCCCAGTCAGTTAGAGGAGATAGTCGCAGGATGGGCAAATGGTTTAAGTTCCCTTGCTTTCAGCCGGGCAAATGAATACGAAGCAGATGAATATGCTGTTAAATATTTGAAAAACACGGATTACAGTCCATGTTCCCTGGGAGATTTCTTTGTTAAAATGGAAGCTCAGGAAGGATCAACGACACGTCCACCGGTTTTTCTAAGTACCCATCCATCTCCTGAAGACAGGCTCGAAAAGATCAACGAAAATTGTGCGGGCTCCTCTGGTCTATTGTTTCCTGAAAGGTACAAGGAATTTCAGAGTAGTTTGCCGTAGGGAATTCGATTGTGCTTCTTTTGTCATACGCTCACTTCGTTCGCGTCATTCTGCTCGCTATCGCTCGCGTCATTCAGTGGATAATTCGGTTGTGCTTCAGTTGTTAAAGGTGCCTTTGTAAATAGGTTTCTATTGTTTCTATTGTTCCTGTTGTTTCTTATTTCTGAGTTTCTTTTTTTCTTTGTTTGTTTCGATTTTAGGTTTTCGCTATTTCGATTTTTAGTTTTACTCTTCCTCCAACGTCCTTCCAATATACTCCTCATAGTTTTTGATTTTCGGTTGGTAGGATTCCTTAAACAGGACGGATGAGATTATAAAATCAGCTGTCGATCTGTTACAGGCAGTGGGCACATTATAAAGAACCGTTATTCTTAAAAGCGCTTTTACGTCAACATCATGAGGTTGAGGTTGCATAGGATCCCAGAAAAAAATGATTATATCAACTTCACCATCAGCAATCAGTGCACCCAGTTGCTGATCGCCGCCCAGTGGCCCGGATTTGAGTTTACGGATATTGATTTTCGCTTTATCCTTATCATTAACCTTATTCTGAAGCGCCTGTTCAACCAGCTTGCCGGTTGTGCCGGTACATGTTATCCGGTGCTGCCGGAGGATTTCCCAGTTCCACTCAACCCATTCAATCAGGTCTTTCTTCCGGTTGTCATGCGCAACCAGGGCAATTCTTTTGATCTTTTCCATAACTATCTTCTTAATTTTACCCAAAATTAGCAACTCCTGGTTAAAAAACCTGTTAAGTTTTTTTCACACGTGAATTAATTATTGTTTTTTTGTAAACTATTTTTCATAATGCGCCTGAATCTGAAATATTTCTTCCTGTTTTTTTTCACCGGGGTACTGATTATATCAGGAATCATTTTCCTGATTGCATACGACAGGATTTTAAAGCCGAATACCGACATCGGTAATGAAGAATTACTTTATTTCCAAATTCCAACTGGTTCTGATTATTCCGATGTTATGAGGATCCTGGCCACTGAAGGAATATTAAAAGATACGACAACGTTTAACTGGGTTGCACTGAAAAAGAATTATCCTTCTCATGTTAAACCAGGACGTTACAGCATATCCCGGAGCATGAACAATAATGAGATAGTGAATATGCTGAGATCCGGCAGGCAGGTACCTGTAAGGCTTATTATTAATAGTACCCGTACACTGGAAAAGCTGGCATCGGTTGTATCCACCCAGTTGGAGGCAGACTCTGCTGAGATAATAAAACTTCTGCGTGACCGGGAATTTCTAGCCGGGATGGAGCTTACTCCTGAAACCGCATCCGGGATATTCATCCCAAATACATACGAATTCTACTGGAATACTGATGCAGATAAGTTCATCAGAAGGATGAAAAAAGAATATGAGAATTTCTGGAATCAGTCCCGTTTGAAAAAGGCTGAACAGATAGGACTGTCGCCGATGGAGGTTATCACTCTTGCATCAATTGTCGATGAAGAAACGCTCATGAAAGATGAAGAAAGAAAGATCGCAGGTGTGTACATGAACCGGCTGAAAAAACCTATGAGGCTTCAGGCATGCCCCACAATAAAATTTGTGACAGGTGATTGGACTATGACCCGCGTCCTTGATAAATATTTGTTTATCGATTCGCCTTATAATACATACCGGCATGATGGGTTACCTCCAGGACCTATAACAATCCCATCTATTTCTTCAATAGATGCCGTTCTGGATTATGAACATCACGACTACCTGTTCTTTGCAGCAAAAGAGGATTTCTCCGGATACCATAACTTTGCAAAAACCCTGGCTCAACATAATAAGAATGCAGATTTATATCAGAAAGCTCTCGACCAGAGGAAAATCATGAACTGATACCCACCAGGTTCACCTCCCTTTCAAGCTGGATCACAAAAGTTTTAAAAACATCTTCTTTGATCTTTGCCGATAAATCGTAGATTTCCTTTCCGGTGGCATTTCCATAATTTACCAGTACAAGTGGTTGCGGGGGATAAGTACCGGCATCCCCAATGCGCCGGCCTTTCCAACCACACTGTTCAATGAGCCATGCAGCAGAAATTTTATGGAAACCTTCCTTTTCGGCCCTAAAATTTGGTGCATCCGGATGGCTTTGGATAAATGAGCGAAATTCTTCTTCATTAAGGACCGGATTCTTAAAAAAACTTCCGGCATTACCAATCTTCGCAGGATCAGGCAGTTTTTCACTACGGATCCCAATAATCACTTCTCTTACAGCAATTAAGGATGGCTCACTGTAATTTTTAAGCCTTTCCCGAATGGCGCCATAATCTGTTTTCAGAACCGGTATTTTCGACAACCTGAACACTATGTAAGTAATAATTACCCTGGATTTCAGATCTGTTTTGAATATACTTGTCCGGTAACCAAAACGACACTCATTTTTATGATATATTTTTTTTACACCATCTCTGATCTGTACCGTTTCAACCTGCTCAATGACTTCAGATACTTCGCATCCGTATGCACCAATGTTCTGCACAGGACTGGCCCCGACGGAACCGGGAATTAGTGACAGATTTTCAATTCCTCCGCAATTCTTTTTCACTGCCCATTCAACAAACGAGTCCCAAATCTCCCCGGCACCTACCCTCACAGTTAAATAATCGCTCCTTTCCTCTATAACTTCAATGCCTTTTATATAGGGATGGATGATGAGTCCCTCATAGTCAGTGACAAACAGGACATTGCTTCCTGCTCCAAGTACCATAACAGGCAATCCCGTTACCGGATTGTTATTGATGAAGTGGACCAGATCGGGTTCATTATCTGTTTCAGCAAAATATCTTGTCCTGACATCAATCCCGAAGGAGTTATGATTTTTAAGGGAGTAATT
>CAZEKO010000235.1:0-2036 GCA_964512775.1 uncultured Bacteroides sp.
AATAATTTTTCATCATGAAGTTACTTGGAGGGGACTTAATCATTCTCAGACCGGAAGTTAGAGAGCCCGTGATTACTGATCAGGTAAAGAATTGCCTTGATCAGTTGCATGTCATTTGCCAGGAAAGGAAACTGTCAAAAAATTCCTTCTATAAATTTATTCTCTTTCTTAATAAAACCACTAATAATCATTACGATCATATTACAAGGGAACTGGTTAGTTTGATTAAAGACATCATACACCAGGATGTGCTGGTAATGATATTGTACCAACCACCTGTAAAATATGATGTCGTTATGGAAGTCTACTATTATGATCCTGAACAATGGTGCTCCAGTTTTCACAACGACAATTCAGGGGGAGCTGTTGTTTTTAAAAAAGATAGTGTAATTATCTCTATCGGCTATACAGGTTCCTGTGATGGTAATTGCAGAACAAATTCAGGGAATACATTTTCTTCACTTGAGATGTTACTGTCCAAGACTGGTTTTTCATTGGGTGACATAATCAGACAATGGAATTATATTGAAGGAATTCTTCAGTATGATGGGCCACACCAGCATTACCAGATATTCAATGAAATACGTACAAAATTTTATGGTGATCTTTTCAAAGAAAAGGGTTATCCCGCCGGGACCGGTATTGGAATAAAAAGAGGAGGTATCATTGTTGAGTACATAGCTGTCTCTAACTCAGAAACGAAAACCATTCCAATCAATAATCCCAGGCAGGTACCTGCATACCAGTATAGTCAGGATGTATTAAAAGGGCAATCAATTAACAAGGTAAAGGCTACACCAAAATTTGAAAGAGGCCGCTACCTGTCTGTTTTAGATAAGGAAATATTATTTGTTTCCGGCACTGCCGCAATATCGGGAGAACAAGTCATATATCCGGTTAATTCCAACCTGCAAACTCTTTATACGATAGATACCATTGATGAACTGATATCGAAGAAAAACTTAAATAAAAAGGGAATCAGAGCCGGAAAAGCTATCTTTGACTATTTAAGGATATACATGAAAGACAGGAATGATTTTCTCCGGATCCAGGAGGTTTGCCAAAAAAGGTATGGAGATGTCCCCTGTGTCTGGATACAGGCAGATATTTGCCGTAATGAATTACTGGTTGAAATTGAGGGGTATATATATTTGTGATTACAATCATGTAACGAAAATATTATTATTTCGTCAGAAATTAAGATAAATATGCGGGCAAATTCCATAAATCAATAAACTATGTCAAAATATTTTAGAGCAATTAACTTTCGGGGTCAACATCTCTTTCAAAGTTCATTGATCATTACATTTTTAATCTTTTATATATGCTCATGCAAAAATGTGAATGTTGACGATCAGTTTCAATCTATAGAAAAAAACCAGCTCCATCTTTCGGGGATAACTATTGATTATCCCAAAGAAGGTACTATTTTCCCTCCTGAATTTCCATCACCTCAATTTTCATGGAATGATACGTTGAATGCATCTGCGAAATGGCATATCCGCCTTTCAACACAAAGCGGAAAAGAGTTGTATCGCGAAATTATAGAATCGTCAACATGGAGACCCGATTCAGCAGTTTGGCTGAATATTAAAACTGCTTCAGCAACTGAACCTGTTTTCTTTACTATTATTGGTGAACACAAAGGCATTCCTGGCAATAAATTTTCATCCGGCAAGGTTTCCTTTTCCTTTTCAAAAGATTCAGTTGGTGCTCCAATTTTTTATCGGGCTGTACCCCTGCCATTTGGATATACTGTTAAGCATGTAGATGAGATAGAATGGTATTCAGGCCGTATTGACGGTGGCAAACCACAAAAGGTTTTAGACAATATACCTGTTTGTGCAAATTGCCATTCATTCTCAAATACCGGACTTATTGCTATGGATGTTGATTATGCTAATGACAAAGGATCATACATTATTGCCCCTGCAAAGGACACTGTTCACCTTACTTATGATAAAGTAATCACCTGGAGCGATTACAAAAGAGAATATGGGGAACTGACTTTCGGATTGTTATCTCAGGTTTCACCC
>CAZEKO010000235.1:2136-3653 GCA_964512775.1 uncultured Bacteroides sp.
TTGTTTGCCAAGACTATTCGATATAGGTCCCCAAAAATTGAAGCTACACAAAGTGTGTTGCTTACTTTGGCCGATGTGGAAGAATTCACTTCAGGGAGGCAGCCTTTTAAATTTGACCTGTACCGTATCCCGTTTAATAATGGCAGGGGAGGACAAGCAATACCTGTTCCTGGCGCTTCCAATAATAATAAAAGCAACTTCTTTGCCAGGTATTCACCTGATGGTAAGTGGGTGGTATTTTGCCAGGCTGAAAATTTCATGTTATTGCAGCGCGACAGCAAATTGTATATCATGCCGGCCGGTGGAGGCGAACCCCGGTTGATGAATTGCAATACCGGCAATATGAATTCATGGCATTCCTGGTCGCCCAATAGCAAATGGCTTGTTTTTTCTTCCAAAAATAAGGGACCTTACACCCAATTATACCTTACCCATATTGATGAAAATGGGAACGATTCACCTCCTGTTTTTCTTGAAAATCTGGCCTTTAGTTCCAAAGCAGCCAATATACCTGAATTTCTAACACCTAAGGTTTCAGGATTGCTTAAAATGGTTGATGACTTTTCAAGAAATGCAGTGTATTACACCCGGCTGGCTGATTTTAGTAAGACGGAAAATAAGTATAAAGATGCCCTGAAACTTCTTGAAGATGCTATTAAAACAGATAATTCCTATTATGACGCTTATGAATTAAGGATATACATAAATTTCACATTGAGGAATTCTAAGTCAAAAGATGACCTTCGCGACAGGATGATTGCCAAAGAACTAATTGATAAACAAATTCAGCAGAATCCGAAAGACAAATCACTGTACATCAAACGTGGTCATTTGCGATTGATGAACGATGATTATGAAGGAGCATTAAAGGATGGCATGTATGTCTTAAAATTAAATGCTAATGATTATGGCGGATATGAGTTGATTACAGCAACCTATCAAGAAATGGGGCAACCAGGTAAGGCGATAACCTATCAAAAAAAGATGTTGGAATTACAACCCGATAATATAAATCTAACTTATAATCTGGCTCTTTTATACAACGAAACAAATCAACCGGAACAAGCCCTTGAATTATTGAATAAATTAATTATCATAAATCCTAAAAAAGCCGACTTTTATATTGCCCGGGCAAATTATATGTTAAATAAAGAAAATTATCCGGCAGCGAAAGCAGATTTCGACAGGGCAATATCGGTTGAACCCAAGAATTATAATACATATCGTGCAAGAAGTTATTACTACATGATTACTTCCTCCCCTGACATGGCCAGGAACGACTTGAACCAGGCAATTACATTACTGGGAGAAGATATCGAAACAAATCCTCAAAATGCCCCGTTATTCTTTTATCGCGCTGAAATCATGGAACAAATGGGTGATTCTCTGGGTGCACTAAATGAGTATGAAAACTATTTGAAGACATGGCCACTCAACGTTTCGGTCTTACAAAACAAAGCGAAGATTTATTGCTCTCAGAAGCAATGGCAGAAAGCGATAGATTCATATACAACGAT